>CAMTJK010000039.1 GCA_947072805.1 uncultured Prevotella sp. | reverse complement strand
AGTTACAGTGTATTCGTTCTGACGACCTGGAAATGAACATACAGAATAATTTGAGCTTTTGGCTTATGTTCTCTTTTTCTCGAATACCGCCAATATTCAATGCCAAAGAGCTGGCAGACTGAAGGTCCGTTCCTTGTGCATATTACAAGCTGCGAAACAAATGCACATGTGGGTCTCTATGCGTTTCTCTATGAAGTGGAATATCGGGCGCATTTATCCTTGCTGATTTCCAAAAAACTGTTATAGCTGCGCTTGCTGACATCACCATTTGTCAATGTGAGCCGGAATATCGGAATGTAAAAAGGGCTGCGCCGTAACTATATATTACGACTCAGCCCTTTGCTGTACTTGTAAGAAAGGATTTTACTCCTTGTCGAGAAGAATCTTCATCATTTCTACAGCTGCTTTTGCAACAGAGGTTCCAGGACCGAAGATTGCTGCCACTCCTGCCTTGTAAAGGAAGTCGTAGTCTTGTGCAGGGATAACACCACCGGCAATGACCATGATATCTTCACGACCGGCTTTCTTCAGTTCGTCGATGAGTTGAGGAACAAGAGTCTTGTGTCCGGCGGCAAGTGACGATACGCCAACAACGTGAACGTCATTCTCTACAGCCTCACGCGCTGCTTCTGCCGGTGTCTGGAACAAGGGACCCATATCTACATCGAAACCGCAGTCAGCATAACCTGTTGCCACAACCTTGGCTCCGCGGTCGTGACCGTCCTGTCCCATCTTGGCTACAAAGATGCGGGGACGACGACCTTCTTTCTTCGCAAACTCTTCCGTAAGACTGCAGGCAAGTTCGAAGTCTTTGTCGTTTTTACTCTCTGATGAATACACTCCTGATATTGTTCTTATTACTGCTTTATAACGTCCTACTACTTCTTCGCAGGCATCACTTATCTCTCCCAACGTGCAACGCAACTTGGCGCACTCTATGGCATGAGCCAAAAGGTTGCCCTCGCCGGTACGTACGCATTCCGTAAGAGCGGCAAGTGCCTTCTTGCAAGCCTCTTCGTCACGTGAAGCCCTTACCTTGGCAAGGTTTTCCTCTTGCTGCTTGCGCACGGCGGTGTTGTCTACTTCAAGGATATCGATGGGGTCTTCATGGTCAAGGCGATACTTGTTGGTACCTACAATGGTCTGGACACCGCTGTCGATACGTGCCTGGGTGCGGGCGGCAGCTTCCTCGATACGCATCTTGGGCACTCCCGTCTCGATGGCTTTTGCCATACCACCAAGCTTCTCGATCTCCTGAATATGTTCCCATGCCTTGTGGACAAGTTCGTTTGTAAGTGTCTCAACATAGTAAGAACCAGCCCATGGGTCTATCTGCTTGCACACCTTAGTCTCGTTCTGTATGTAAATCTGCGTGTTACGTGCTATACGTGCAGAGAAATCGGTGGGCAATGCAATGGCTTCGTCAAGGGCATTGGTGTGGAGAGACTGTGTGTGTCCGAGTACGGCGGCCATGGCCTCAATACATGTTCGTCCTACGTTGTTGAAGGGGTCTTGCTCCGTGAGCGACCATCCTGACGTCTGTGAGTGTGTGCGCAGTGCAAGCGATTTCGGGTTCTTAGCTCCGAAACTCTTAACTATCTTTGCCCAAAGCAGACGTCCGGCACGCATCTTTGCTATCTCCATGAAGTGGTTCACACCGATAGCCCAGAAGAAAGAGAGACGCGGTGCAAAGGCATCGATATCAATTCCTGCATTCACACCGGCACGGATATAGTCCATACCGTCAGCCAGCGTATAGGCAAGTTCGATGTCTGCCGTTGCTCCAGCTTCCTGCATGTGATATCCGGAAATGGAAATGGAATTGAACTTCGGCATATTCTGTGACGTATATTCGAATATGTCAGCGATGATTTTCATTGAGAATGCAGGGGGATAAATATAGGTGTTGCGCACCATGAACTCCTTGAGAATGTCGTTCTGAATGGTTCCTGCCATCTCTTCGAGCTTTGCTCCCTGCTCCAATCCTGCCACAATATAGAAGGCGAGAATAGGAAGCACTGCACCGTTCATAGTCATAGACACCGACATCTTGTTGAGTGGAATTCCGTCGAAGAGCACCTTCATGTTCTCTTCATTGCATATTGACACACCGGCTTTTCCCACATCGCCCACTACACGCTCGTTGTCCGGGTCGTAACCGCGGTGGGTTGGCAGGTCGAACGCAACAGAGAGTCCTTTTTGTCCTGATGCGAGGTTGCGACGATAGAATGCGTTAGATTCCTCTGCGGTGGAGAATCCGGCATACTGGCGTATTGTCCACGGGCGGAAAGGATACATCATTGAATACGGACCGCGCAAGAACGGCGGAATACCGGCTGTATAGTCGAGGTGTTCCATGCCCTCAAGGTCTTCCTTGGTGTAGACAGGTTTTACTTCAATGTGCTCCGGTGTCTTCCAATTATAAGCTATTCCGTTAGCTTTCTGCCAGTCAGTGCCATTGGCTGCCTTAATACCGGCATATATATCTATGTCTTTAAAATTCTTTCTCATTTCAGATTCTGTTTAAATGCCTAACTTCTCATTATACTCTTTGAGTGTGTCGAGCACATTGCACTTCACATGAATGAAGTTTTCGATGCCTGCTGCCTTAAGATCGTCCATACATGCCGGTGCTCCCGCCACAATAAACATTGCGCGCTTGTTGAGATACTGGTATGCCGGAACGGCGTAGGTTGCATACTCGTCGTCGCTTGAGCAAAGCACTACAATATCGGCACCTGCCTCAAGAGCTGCGTCCACACCGGCTTCTACTGTATCGAATCCGAGATTGTCGATAATCTTATATCCGGCACATGCGAGGAAGTTTGAAGAGAACTGTGCACGAGCCTGTCTCCATGCGAGATTTCCTATTGTAAGCATGAAAGCTACCGGCGCCTTACCGCTATTCTGGGTATGTATTCGCAACTGTTCGAAATCGGCAGCCATACGCGATGCCTTGATGGCCTTGAACGTGGCTTCCGAATCGTCGCCGCAGTTGCAATGACACACGATGGGAGCCTTGCCTTCTGCTTTTTCAGTGAAGTTGGGGAACTGGTTGGTTCCCAAAATGAATTCCTTACGTTTAGCTGCATCGGCATGACGCTTCTCGTTGGTAGCGTTGATGTCGTCCTGCACGCTTCCATTCTTTATTGCTGCGAGGAAACCTCCCTCATCTTCAACCTTGAGGAACAACTTCCATGCAACATCGGCAAGCGAATGAGTAAGTTCTTCGATATAATAAGAACCCGCCGACGGATCGACCACCTTGTCGAAATGGCTTTCCTCTTTCAAGAGAAGCTGCTGGTTGCGGGCAATTCTTTCGGAGAAGTCGGTGGGCTTTTCGTATACAGCGTCAAACGGCGTTACCACGATAGAGTGTACACCGGCAAGTGCGGCACTCATTGTTTCGGTTTGAGTGCGCAACAGATTGACATAGCTGTCGAACAGAGTAAGGTTGTATGAAGTGGTTTGAGCGTTTACGCACATCTTGCAAGCGCAATCGCACTTGGGTTCGTACTGCTTCACTATTTCCGCCCAAAGAAGTCGTGCGGCACGGAACTTTGCTATCTCCATGAAGTAGTTCTCCGAAATACCCATGTTGAACTTAATCTTTCTTGCTGCAAGTGTCGGCTCTACTCCAGCCTCAACGAGGCGGTTAAGATATTCGTTACCCCATGCAAGAGCATAGCCCAATTCCTGAACGATGTAAGCACCGGCATTGTTCAGAGCCACCGCATTAACAGTGATGCAACGGAAATTAGGATATTCTTTCAGAGCCTCAACAAGTTTTGGAGCTATATCGAGAATGGGGGTTATATCTTTTCCGCTCATTACGATCTTCTCCATTGGGTCCCAATCTATCGAACCTACAATTTTCTCCTTGTCATATCCTTTCTTCTCAAAATAAGAAGTAAGCAGTTTTGCGAGTTCAAGTGAACGTCTTTTGCAAGTGCAAAAGTTCAGTTCCACACATTCGCAATAGATTCCCTCGAGCAAAGTCTCAATGAAATCGGCACTGAGATTGTCGGGATGGAAGCGGAAGCCGAGCGAATCTACGCCCTTGTTAAGTACGTCGAGAGCCTTTGCGTTGGCTTCTTTCGGGTCGTCCACCACAATATTCTGGCGCACATACCACGAGTTATTGTCTTTCTTGTTTCCACGCACAAACGGAAATTCACCCGGTAATGCGTCCGGAGTCTTCAATTTCAGTACGTCTTCCCTGCGGTAGAACGGCTGTACATTAAAGCCTTCGTTGGTTCTCCATACCAGTTTCTTGTTGAAGTCGGCGCCTTTCAGATCCACTTGAATCTTGTCAAGCCACTCCTGTGTAGTTGGTGATGCGAACTCGGTAAAGAGCTTTTCTTTGTTGTTTGACATAGTTTATTATGTTTTTATTATATAAGTTTGATTTTTATTCAGTTAGTATACAATTTAGTATTGTGCAAAGATAAATTAAAATTTTGACAACCGCCACAAATAAACGTTTATTTATTGTTTTATCAACATTTTATTAGCGTATTATAAGGTATAAATTACGTTACCTTCCGGTTGTAAATGCCATGTTGGCGCTGTCACATAGCCTACGCGCCGACAAGCAGCCATCCGAGATATGCCATGAACAGGGTCACGAGCACAGCTCCCTCCCATCGTGCCATGGTATATTTTGTATAAGAAAAGAACCAGACAAGTGCTATACTCACCAGCATAAGTGCTACATCTACAAGTGTTATTCCGCTTATCTGCATAGGACAGAGCAATGCCGTGATACCGAGTATAGCAAGCACATTGAACACATTACTGCCTATTACGTTGCCAATAGCAATGGCCGACTGTCCCTTACGCGCGGCAACGACACTTGTAGCAAGTTCGGGAAGCGATGTTCCGCCGGCAACAATGGTTAGTCCGATTACGCTTTCACTCACTCCAAGCTGCTGCGCGACTGACGAGGCTGATTCTACAAATAAGTTACTTCCGATTATCAGGCAGCACAATCCCACAACGATAAACAGCAGGCTCATCCATGCCGGTCGTGTTATCTTTTCCGGCTCCTGAACCGATGCTGCCGGCTCTGCATTATTGCTGTTGCGGGCCATACGCAGCGTGTATGTCATGAACAAGCCCAACCCTGCAAGCAAAATCATACCGTCAATGCGACTTATAACGTTGCCTCTAAGGTTCAGCGAACTGAAGTCGTCGAGGCATAATGCCACAAGTAACGCCGAAGCAGCCACCGAAAACGGTATATCTTTCCTTACTGTGGATGGAGATATTGTCATCGGAGCCACCATTGCAGCACATCCCACTATCAACATACTGTTCATGATATTGCTCCCCACAACATTGCCGATGGCAAGGTCGGGTGTTCCTTTCAGGGCAGAGACACAACTCACGAACAATTCCGGTGCTGATGTTCCGGCTGCCACGATGGTCAGTCCTATTACTATTTCTGGCACATTCATCTTTCTTGCAAATGCAGCGGCACCTTCCGTTAGACGGTCAGCTCCCCAAAGCACAAGACCTACACCTATTATTATATATAGGAAATTCAAAAGCATTCTCTTATGGTTTTTTCTATGATAACAGGATAATACTGATGTTCCAAACGGTGTACAGCGGCGGCAATATCGTCAGGCGTATCATCTGAAGATATTGGCGTAGTGGCTTGAAAGACTATTTCTCCGCCATCGCACACCTCACTGACATAATGAATGGTGATACCGGTTTCCGTTTCTCTGTTGTTTTTCACCGCTTCATGTATATGCCGTCCATACATTCCCTTACCCCCGTATTTAGGCAACAAGGCAGGATGAATGTTCAGCATGCGGCGGTTATATTGTTTTATAAGGAATGTCGGAACCATCAGCAGGAAGCCGGCAAGTACTATGAAGTCTATTTCATATCGTTTCAACAGGGTGCACAATGTGTTTTCATCCGCAAAGTCAGCCTTAGCGAGCACCTCCGTTGGTACTCCAAGGGTTTCAGCCCTGACAAGCGCATAGGCATCGGGCCTGTTGCTGAGCACCAAAGCCACACGTACATCGTCATGATTCTTGAAATGACGGATAATGTTCTCGCAGTTACTGCCGCTACCCGAAACGAATATTGCTATATTGATCATCAGCAGTGGTTATCTGTCCGGCATTAATACGTAAATGTATATGTCACCTTGTTTCCCTGCTTGTCGGTCACAGTCATGGTGTTCACGCTTCTATCGGCATTGAGACTTGTCTCTACCATATATTTCTTGTCTCCGGTTTCTGCTTCCGATATGATTTTCGAATTGCGTGCATACTTGTAGAGAGACAACAACAGGTATGGACTGCATTCATCTATTCCGAGAAGCAGCTGGTTTACATCAAGCGACTGATAACGGTTGTCGTTTTCGCTATAGCTGAGCTTCAGCTTCTCTACATATTTAGTGCCGTTGGCATAACGACGTGCATACGAAAGGCTGTCGGCTGTATGTTCCCTGTCCGGTGCAAAGCTCCAGTTGTCAGACAGCAGCAACGATTGAGCCTTATATTCGCCACCGGCATGACGCTCTTCAAAGTTGAAGGCATATAAGTCTCCTAAGTTCAACTGTTCGCGATAGCCCACGGTGTCTGTCTCCGAAAGCAATGTGGTAGGCTGGAAAGCATCATTGTATGAACCTTGCAGTTTCCTTCCGTCTAATATAACACTGAACAGGCTGTCTGTTTCGCTGTAGAATATCTTCATGTCGTGCAGTGTTGTCTCGCCTTTTGTCATTGTCAGCGTCTGCGGCAGGCAGTGCTCATCATACGTTACCGCTATGAGGCTGCCGTCGTCGCCGGTCACTGTCTTCACCAGAGGTGCTGCGCCAAATGTTCCGTCGCCTCTCGTTGCATACTGACTTACCATAAAGTTCACGTACACATCACTCTTGTTGTTGTCCACAAGCTGGAAATTGGCTATACGTGCCACTCCCGTCCTGTTCTGTGTGAATGTCATTGGCAGTCCGTACATCATGTTTCCGTCTCCCTGCATGGCAGATATCGCGCACCAGTCGTTTCCGGTGGTTTGCGTGATATGCCAGTCGCCGAGTGCGGCAAAGGTGATATAACCATTTGTAGAATTGGCATAGGGAACAGTTATTCCCAGTCCGGAGAATCCCGAAGCCGTATTGTCGTCGTCAAGACACGACGTCATCAGTGGCATTACAAGTGCTGTAACAAGCAAAACTTTCAATGTCTTCATATCCTATATGGTTTTTGGTTATTGTTTCTTATCAATCTTCTTCATCTTCATCCTCCCAATCGTCATCGGCATAGCCGAATCCCTCCATCGTTGGACCGACAAAGGCGTCGAGCGAACGTCTGTCTTTCTTTGTAGGTCGTCCGGTGCCTCTTGCTCTGTTCACGAATCCGCTTATCCGGTTCATTTCGAGCAGTTCATATTGGTCGGGAGCAGTTACGTTTTCGTATATTTCGGGAAGCAGTTTGGCACCCACACGCTGTTCAATGGTCTTGAGTATCTTGAACGAATATGTCACCGGCGGCTTGCGTACGCTTACTGTCTCGCCCTCCTTCACGGTGTGCGACGGTTTCACGTTCACTCCGTTTATCGTCACGCGACCGTTCTTGCATGCGTCTGCGGCTATCGAGCGTGTCTTGAATATGCGTGCAGCCCAGAGCCATTTGTCTATTCTTGCCTCGTTTGCCATCACTGTTTTTTCTTGTTGAATGCGTTCATCGTGAAGTCCACTCCTGTAAGGACAAAGCTCTTGATTATCTCACATGCTGTTTCAAACTTCGTCTCAAGTACCTTCATGTCCTCTTCGTCATATTTCCCGAGCACCCACTCTACCTGCATACCGCGAGGAAAGTCGTTACCTATTCCAACGCGCAGACGGCAATAGCGGTCTGTTCCGAGCACCGACTGAATGTGTCCCAGTCCGTTGTGTCCGCCGTTGCTTCCCGACGGCTTTAGTCTCAGCACGCCAAGCGGCAGCGATATGTCGTCTACAATAACGAGCAGATGTTCCAACGGAATGTTCTCCTTGTTCATCCAGTAGCGCACTGCATTGCCACTCAGATTCATGTATGTGCTCGGTTTGAGCAATGTCAGCCGGCGTCCTTTCACGCTTGTTTCCGCCACGAAACCGTAGCGGCGGTCATCAAAAACAATATTGGACGCCTTTGCAAAAGCGTCCAATACCATAAAACCTGTATTATGTCGGGTATTGTCGTACTCTGTTCCGACATTACCTAAACCAACAATCAAGTATTTCTCCATTCTTATTTCTCAGCTGCTGCCTCGGCTGCCGCTGCAGACTTAGAAGCACGTGTGGTCTTGACTGAACATACGATAACTTCTGCAGGAGTGGCTATTTCCAGACCCTCAAAGCTCAACTCACCAACCTTGATGCTCTTGCCGAGACGGAGGTTTGTGATATCTATGTTAAGCTGTTCGGGAATTGCCTTATAAGGAGCTCTTACATTGATTTTGCGGATAGAGAGGTTGATACGTCCACCATCGCGTACACCCTGTGCCAAACCGTTGAGCTTAACGGGAATGCCGATAGTGATGGGCTTCTCTTCATTTACCTCGTAGAAGTCTACGTGAAGCAGTGCATCGGTAACGGGATGGAACTGCAACTCCTTCAGGACAGCAGTGTGCTCTTCGCCCTCGATGTTCAGTTTTACAACATAGATGTGGGGAGTGTAAACCACCTTGCGCAGTTCTGAAGCTGAAACTACGAACGAGAGTGCTTCGGGTGCGCCGTTTTCTGCACGTTTCTCACCATAGAGGTTGCAGGGAACAAGTCCCTCCTTGCGAAGCTGTTTGGTAGCCTTCTTGCCGATCTCGGTACGCTTCTTACCGTTTACTGAAATCTCTTTCATAAGATAGTAATGTGTTACTCTAAATTAAGTTTTAATTGTTATTGCTCAATTCACCATCACACGTATATATAATAATGTGTGCTTGAAAAAGCGCTGCAAAGGTAGTTCTTTTTTTTCAAATGTCAAGGGTTTGCAGTTTAAAAGTATGTATGTAATGATAAAAAACACAAAAATTGCAATACGAAATCACCCCGAAAGCCTGTTTTTTTGCTTTCGGGGTGTTATTTTCTTGTGTCTGTCTTTCCTTCTATGTCACTGTTTATTCTGATTGGTCAGTGTCTCTCCCTGATACTTTCCGGTCAGTGCATCAAGGAAGGTCTTCACTTTTGCCACTTCAGATTCGGGCATCTTGCGTCCCACCTGATATTCTGCCATCATCTCTATGGCTTTTTCCAGTGTGGGTACACTTCCGTCATGATAGTAAGGCCATGTGAGTGCTACGTTGCGCAGTGTAGGTGTCTTGAAGCGATAGCGGTCGCGCTCCACCTTTGTCTGTGCCCAGCGTCCGTTGTCAGAGTCGGTCAGTCCCGACTTCTCGTTCTCCTCACGGTTTTGGAAGTAGTTTGCGCGCTGTCCCATCAGTTCGTACGACTGTCCGCCCATTATTACTCCTACGTGACAAGTGGCGCACTTGTAGTCTTTGAACAGTGCATAGCCTTCTATCTGGTCTGCTGTCATGGCATTTTTGTCGCCTTTCAGATAGAGGTCAAATGGGCAATCGGGTGTGAGCAGTGTCTTTTCGTATTCTGCTATGGCATCGGTGATTGTCTTCTCGTTCAGTCCTTCGGGATATACAGCAAGGAAGCGTTTGGAGAAGTCGGCATCTTCTGCAAGTTTGGCGGCTATTTCGTCAAACGACTTCGAACCCATTTCCACCGGGTTGAGTGGAGGACCTGCAGCCTGCTCTGCAAGCGTGGCGGCACGACCGTCCCAGAACTGCACGAAGTTAAACACGGAGTTGTACGACGTTGGGGCGTTGATGCCTCCGAGTTGTCCTCCTATACCGTCCGAGAACTGCTCGTTGTCTACGCCTGCTGTCTCTATGGCGTGGCACGAAGCGCACGAAACGGTGTTGTCACCCGACAGACGTGTGTCGTGATATAGTTCCTTACCCAACTGCACCTTTGCCGGATCTACGGCTACAGAATCGGGGATGGGGCGCACAGGCTCATTCTTGAATTCTGCGGCTGCAAGCTCGTTGGGATAGAACTGCTCGCGGTGCTGCTTCACCCAGTCGAGGGCAATGTCGGTCTTCGATTGTGTGAGCGACGAGCCCCAGTGTGCGAGATAGTAGGAAGCCAACGGCATAGTACCGTCAGCCACACATTTCTCCACCTTGGCAAGGTCTACCTCGTTCACTGCCGTGCCGTCGGCAATGGCTTTCATCATCGGTTCGATGTCAAACATCTTGTAACCCTCGTCCACGTGGGCCTTGATCATCGAACTTGCCACGGGCCATGTGGCGTAGAACGGCAGATCGGGGTTTGCCGTATGGCAGAACGCACAACCACCATCGTTCAAAATCTGCGCCATCTGCTCATTTGCAGGCAGCGTCTCATCGGGAGCGGTGTTCACGGCGCGGTAGGTTATAGCCAGTCCCACAACGACCACTGCTCCTGCCAGGATAATTTTACTGGTTGTTTTCATACTTTGTGTTTTATTTGTGAATAATTTGAGAATATGCGTTAATGCGATATTTGCTCTTACTTGTTCTATATATATATAATTATGGTGTAGCCTGTCAGAAATTGACGGCAACTTTTATTTGCAAATAAACTTCTTTCCGCCGCGGATATACATGCCGCCCTGCCTCATCACATCTACCCGGCGTCCCATCATGTCATATATAGGAGTGTCTGCATTGAACGGAGACGGTGCGGTGAGGTCGTTTATTCCGTCTATAATGGCATCTATCTTGACATTAAGATAATCTATTCTGCAGCGCATCTTGCCGTCCACGTAGAAGTCCGCACGTATTTCGTCGCCCTTTGTCAGCTTTACCTGTTGTGAAGCCTCGTGGGTGACCATGGCATACGATTTCTTATCGCCGTTCCACGATTCGAGCAACTGGTTGTTTACGAAGAGGTAGAATCCTGCTGCGCCCGATGTCTCGTTCCAATAGGTAAGGCTCAAGGTACAGGTTGCGTCGGGTCCTTCCCATATACCGGTGAGCGAGCCCGGACCTGCTTCTCCCACAGTGGCATAGTTGCCTGACGACTGGTACCATGAACCATCAGAATATTCTTTGTAGACGTATGCACTGCGTATCAAATCTTCCGCCTCTGTCTTTCCTTCCGTCATTGCTGCTGCCGGCGAAGCGAATAGCCACTCATCGCCCTTCACTTCCGTGCCGTCAGACTTAACCACATCTACACGCCACAGGTACTCTGCGCCATAGTTCATATAGCCGGGATTGATGGCGGTTTCGGTGGTGGTGCCAACTAACTGGGTTGCCTCGGAGCCATTGGGTTCGGAAACATATACTCTGTATTCTTTGGCGTCGAATGCGGGTCTCCATTTCAATGTCATCGGACCGCATGCTGCCTTCTCTTCCACTGCCTCGTGCAACTGTGCATTCCTTTCTCCGTCTGCCGGATATGGCTTTGATGCCGCTTCTGAAGCAGTGGTAAAGGCATACATCGGCGTGAAGCTGTACGAATTGTCCTCAAATATGGTCTGCACCTTCCAGTAGTAGGTGGTAGCCGGTTGCAGTGCTATTGTTCCGGGAGCAGAGCCGTTGCTTGAAGCCTCAGCATTGTAAGCCAGCGAGGTCGGTGTATTACCTATCCACACTCTTGTCTCCTTGACATTCTCCAGCGGTCCCCAAAGCAGACGTGCATCGCAGGCTACGTCAGTAGCGCCGTTTCCGGGCCACAGTATGGCTTCCTTTTCAAGTCCTTCCATAGGACCTGCATGTTCGGCAATAACAGTCGGCAGTCCGCCTGCCTCGTCAAGCAGATGACTGTACGCATAATATTCTGCGGGCACGAAAGATGTGCCTGTGGGCTGAGTGAGGGGCGACGATTCGAGGGCTTTGCCGAAGTAGCTGCCCTTGTCGCCTATCTCGCCGTACGATGCTTCATAAGAGGTGGCTGAATACATCAGGCTGAAAGGCTTGTTGGCATTGGTCGAGAAATAATTGTTTTCCGACAGCACCTTTGCCTTCGTGTGTGTACCTATGCAATAGCTTGAAATGTCATAGTAATAATTATTGAACACGTGTCCCAGTCCGTAGCCCACGCGCGGGTTACGCTGTGTGGTACTTACAAATGCGTTGTGATGATAGGTGAGTCTTATCTTCCCGTTGTCTTCATAGTGCATGGTGCCGCTGTTGCATACCGACACCTTGTCATGGTCGTGGAATCTGTTCCATGAAGCCGTAAGGTAACTGCTGCCTATGGTAAAGTCGAGCAGTCCGTCCCAGTCTTCCTTTGTATTGTCGTGTTCGCTCGACAGGTCGCAATGGTCCACCCACACATGGTGTGCGTCGCGGCAGGCTATGGCATCCGGGTCGGCGTCGAAGATGGTGAGGTTACGGATAATGATGTTCTCCTTTCCCTTTATGTCCAGACCTATGCCATACAGTGTGGCGTCTTTTCCTGCTCCCACGATGGTCTTGTTGGAGCCCACGGATATTATGTCTTTCTGTCTGTTCACGCCCTCGCCTTCCAGTTTGCCTGCGAGCATCACCACTCTTGGTTCGTCGTCACCTACATAGCGGGCAAAGTCGGTACGGTTGTCCACCCTTACAACGCTTCCGCCGTATCCTCCTGTCACTCCGTTCCGCATGTCGTTATAGTTGGCAAAGCCCACCAGTCCGCTCCAGTCATGGCTGCCTTCCGGTTCTGTAACCTTTATCTGCTCCAGTTGCCTGCACAGGGCATGCACTTCGGCGGCGCCCCACAGCCAGCATCCTATGCCGAAGTCCTCGAAGTTCGGAATACTGTTGTAAGTTATCACTCCGCCGTCCTCGGGTTTTGCGCCGGTGCCTTGCATGTAGCCCACAAATCCCGTGTCGTCATGTACGGCACTGCGCATGGCTTGCCATCCTTTCCTTACGGCAGGCAGATAGGTGGCCTCGTCGAGCAGTCCGGCGCGTATGCCCCATGCCATGCCGCCCACAAAGAGTGAGGTGCCGGTCATCTCCGGTCCTTCGCTTCCGTCCTCACCATAGTTGGAGGGGGCTGCAAGGCTCACATTCCACGAGCCGTCAGCGCGCTGGCAGTCGAGCAGGGCACGGCTCATGGCTATAAAGTCCGACTTATACTCCGCGCGGTGGCTTTCTGTCTCGGGGGTAAACTGCAGCACTCTTGCCAGCGCCATATATACCCATCCGTTGCCTCTGCTCCAGTAGCAGTCCTTGTCGGTTTCGGTAAGGTCCTTGTACGGCGGATCGTACTGGTAGTCACGATACCAAAGTCCGCTCTCCGTATTGAACAGCGGTGAGCCTCCTCCCTTTTTGCTGCCGCCTTGTTTGTTGCGTGTGTAGGTATATTTGGTATACATGCGTTCCCAATAGGCCTGGTCTCCTGTTATGCTGCCGAGCTGTGCATATATAGGCATTGCCATCTGTATGGCGTCTATCCAATACCAGTCTGCCTTGTCGTCGGTTTCCATCAGCTCGTCAATGCGTTGCCGCACGTGTGCCAGTCTTTCCGTCTTCGTTTTGTCCATCAGGTACATCTCTATATACGATTGTCCGCAGCAAATGAAGTCGGCATTATGCAGCTGGCTGTTGGTACAGGTCTGCCACTGGTGGAACTCTCCCCAGTCCAGGGCGTACTTCAGCCAGTCTTCCCGCTGCTTCTCCCGATAGATGTTGAGCAATCCCTCGTAGAAGACGCCACGGGTCCATATTCTGCTATTACGTTCTTTTCCACCCACATAACTGTTGGCTCCCACATCGGGCGTGGTATCCATAAAGTATTGTGCTACTTTCTCGGATGTGCTCATCACAGTATCGGACAAGAATACATCCGTCTGTGCGTTGGCTGCCAACGACAACGACATGGAGGCAGCAAGGCAAATGGTCTTGATCTTCATTCTGTTTTTTTTGTATAGTAGATATTGTTTTTATCTTGTTCGTTTATTTCGCTCGTTTATTATCTGTTTTCATCTACCTGTAACTGTGCATGCTGTCGGCAGCTGCAGGCAGGAAGTTTACGCCGTACCAGCACATCTGCAACAGCAGGAAGCCCACTATTAGCCATATGTACGGTGCTCTGGCGTATGCTTCGGCGTGTTTGCGCAGGCGCAGATGCACATATACGAGATAGGCGCACCATGTGGCGGCAGCCCATGTCTCCTTCGGGTCCCAGCTCCAGTAGTCGCCCCATGCCTGCTTTGCCCATATACACCCCGAGAGCATGCCGAACGTAAGGAACGCAAGTCCTATCTTAACAAGTGTATCGGTAGTGCCGAGATATTTCTCCGTGTGGCGGCAGAGCCCTGCCAATGCCAGCAGAAAGGCGCAGCCGAACAGGCTGTAGGAGAACATGTACACCGTGACGTGTGGCACGAACCATGCGCTCTGCAGAGCCGGCATCAGACTTTGGTCGTGGAGCTCGGGCTTCACCATGTTTATAACTATGAACACCGACGCCACAATGAGCGAGAAGAGCGGCAGCCAGCGGTAGTGCCACCTTATATATACGAGCCAGCCCGACACTATCATGAAGAGCGAATACCACAGGCGTGTCTCACCGAGCGTACGCAGCGGCGGGCGTTCAAGTGCCATCCACAGTCCGCCCACAAATACGGCATATACTGCTATGCCGGCAGCCGTTGTCCACACGCACACGGCACTGCGACCCTCAGCTTTGCGCAAGGCTGCCACAGTGCCTGCTGTCCACAGTACCACTGCCAGCGAGGCGAGCGCCGGGAAGGTTGCCCACGTAATCATTTGCGCCCTCCTTTCGTCATATCCGCAAGATTTAGTGCAACGCCGCCAAGCAGCATTACAATGCCGGCAAGTATGGCATACTTCCACGGTTGGCGCACAATCTGCAGCACACACGTAGGAGTGCCGTCGCTCCTTATGTCGTAACTGCCAAGATAGATGTCTTCGCATAACGATACCGCAAGCGGACTGTTCACGGCTATCTGCCGGAGCTTGTCGCCGACGAGTACCGTTGCCTCATACTGCACAGGCGTGCCGTCATTCTTGTTTTTTTCTATATCAAACGATATCAGCCGCAGCGAATAGTCCAGCGGAACAGCATGTCCTTTTCTGTCGTATGCCTTTTCCACATCCTCCTTTTGTGATACTAAGGTACATAGTTCGCGTGTGTCACCCGCGCCCATCATTCCGCCGAACAGGGCTATGCACAGTCCTGCGTGGACAGCGAGGAATGCAGCATCGCGCCGCATGGAGAAACGGTGGAGACGGTTAAACACCACAAGCAGTATGTTGGTAAGCAGGGCAAGCAATAGGGCAACAAAAGGCAGCGAGGTTGTGAAGCCTGCCATCTGCGGAACGCTACCTCCCAGCACACAGAATATGGCTGTCAGTGCCAGCAGCAGGCATGCCGTGCGCGGCGACCTCAGAGATACCATCCACGGCTTGTGCGCATATTCCTTATCCATGACGTATAATATGGCAATCCACGCCACTCCCAAGGTTATCCCAATGGGAAAAGCGAATAGTCTTGTGTCTACACTTCCAAAGAGTATCTGGAGTACGACAAAGACGGATATATATGCTGCCAGCCAATACATAAACAAGAATGTAAATGCAAGATTACATATTTTTAACGAATTCTGCAAGTATTAAGCTGAAAATTATTGCCAAACAGCGAAAAATCTTGTTCGAACGGCAGAAATTCTTGTACAAACCAAATAGGTCGTCAGATTTCATGCCAGGTTAGTATATCTGTATGTCTGATTGCAATCGCTTCGGCTAAGGCATAACGGCCTATGCCGAATGCCTTTGCGGACTAATGAACGCCGCTCGTAACTGCACTTAATGAAAGTTAATTTGTAAAGATATTTGGTCGAATTTAACATTTTTAAATCCGGTATTCTAGGTGTAAAAATTTGTTAATGCGGGTGGGTCGATTTATGCTCCCGACGGGTCGAAAAACGATCCCAGTTTTTTGGCAA
>CAMTJK010000038.1 GCA_947072805.1 uncultured Prevotella sp. | reverse complement strand
ATGAAATCGCATTGCCAAATAAGCGTAATCGTTTTTCGACCCGTCGGGAGCATAATTTGCCCCACTTTGATTAACAAAAATTTACACCTAGAATGCCGAATTTAAAAATGTTAAATTCGACCAAATATCTTTACAAATTAACTTTCATTAAGTGCAGTTACGAGCACCTGCCTGAAGCTATATCCCCGGCAGTATGAGGTAGCGTCCGGTGAAAGGCAGTGCTTATCATACAAGTCATTGTGTTTTGAGCTTCAGTAGGTTCTGGAAGCCATTATGCGTCTAAGCCTTATGAATGTGTCGGGGAACAGGCGGAACAGCAGCAGAACAGGCGGCACGTGCAGCAACCCCAGTTGCGACAGCAGTCTGCACACCTCTTTTATAACGGTTTTGCGCCGGACGTATATCTGTTTGTAGTATATGGTGAACCACAAGAGGACGTTAATGTTCACACACACGTCGTGTGTAAGTTTCTTCCTTACCTCACCCTCCGTGTTTGTGGTCAGACCTGTCACGATGGCAATGGCATTGCTGCCCATCATGATTTTTTCCACCGTCATGTTTGCCACGCACGAGGAACTGTTGCGCCGGTAGAGATACATCATGAGGTCGGTATGTGCGAGGGTGCGGCATTTCAGCAATATCTGGTTTATGAATGCCCAGTCCTCCATGAACGACACCTTGTCGGGAAAGCATATGCCGTTGTCGGCGATGAGGCTGCGCCTTATGAGGTATCCCCAGCAGAATCCCTCCCTCACGCGGCACACGTTTACTATGGCATCGGCACCGCTCATTATGCTTACATACGTGCCGCCCTGCACGCAGTCGGTGCAACAGCAGGTCGTGGCATCCTCACTCACTTCGGCATAGGCAGCCTTCACCACATCAGCCCTGTGCTCGCGGGCAGTGTGCAGCAGTGTCTTCAGACAGCCTGCAACCAGCATGTCGTCGGCATCAACGAAGGTTACATATTCGCCGCGCGCATGAGACAGGGCGTTGTTGCGTGCAGCCGACACACCAAGGTTTTCCTGTCTGTATATTCTTATGTTGTCGCATTTTCCGGCAAAGGCGGCAGCTGTGGCAGGTCCGTCGTCGCTGCTGCCGTCGTCCACTATTATAATCTCGTAATCTGGAGTGGCGATATCCTGTGCAATGATGCTTTCAAGACATTGCGCGATGAATTTGCCGCAGTTATACAGAGGTATCAGAACAGAAAGTAACGGGCTGTTGTTCATAGGGCGTATGGTCTGTTAGGGTTGCAACACTCTTCGAGGACTCTTCCCATCTGTGTTTTCCATGCAAGATGCCCTACAGACATCCTTATCTCTGTGGGGCAGAAGTCGTTATGGTCGATAAAGCTGAGTATGGTCTCCATATCTATTGGCGATTCGTCGGCAGGAGCCTTTATTATGTACGGCTTGTCGTCGAAGTCGCTGTCGTTTTCGCTATATATGAAAGGTATTCCGCGCGTGGCATACTCGCGGTTTTTCAGTGTCTTTATGTATGATATACCGCTGCGGTGGCGTCCCAGGCTGCCGATGGCGAACACGCAGCTGTCGAAGACGGCGTCGAGTTCGCTGCCGAAGAGCCTTCCGTGGAAGATTATGCGGTCTTCTATGCCGTACTTGCGGGCCGTCTGCCTTATGGTAAGGTAGCCGTTGGCTGCCGTGCCCCTCTCATCCTCCCATCCCACTATGTGGAAGTATATGTTTCGCCCATCGCCATGCTGTCTGTAATATTCGCCCATGCCTGCCACGAGACGGTCAAAGCCGTGCCAGTAGTGTATCTCCGCGACAGCCACGAGGTGTATGTCGTCCTGCCTTTGCGGACGGTGCAGCGGCAGACTGTCGGGATCGGTGCCGTTGCTTATGCGTACGGTACGCCTGCCGAAGATGCTTGAGGCATCAGAAAAGGTGACAACAGCCTCCATCTCTGCCATGAGGGCATGGCGGAACAGCTTGTCTACGTACAGCGGCAGCCGGTATTGCAGCGGATAGCCGCGGAATTCGGAATCGTAGGGGTAGGTGGGCACCTCTGTAACGCACGTTATGCCCTTGCGGCGGAGCTTTCTGAAGAAGCTGACGAGCACCGGACTTGCGTTCATGTAACTGCGTGCATACACCATCTCTATGCCGTGGTCGGTGCAGAAGCGCAGAACGTCACCATAGCACAGTCTTGAGCGTATGGCGGCAAGCTTTCCGCGCCCGTAGTCGGCTATCACCCTGCCGTCCACGTAGCGGCATCTGTGCCCGTTTGCGGCAAAGTCGTAGTAGCATAGAAACACCTCGTGACCGTTCTGCCGCAGTCCCTTCACCTGATAATGAATTTTTTTGCTTATGCCACTCTCGTCAGAGAATCCGTGATATACAAGGAAAAGAATTTTCATGCGCGGTGTAACAGTTTGTTGTACGTCAGTGCGGGTCGCCAGTAGAGAGCGGCGATGGAGTTGAAGTAGCGGCGCACGAGGCGAAGCCTTGTCAGCAGGTGGAACGGATTGACCAGCATCAGCGATAGCAGGAACAGAAGCGGGTGGCCGCGACGCAGGTTCGACATTATCAGCCGTCTGTTGCTGCTGTCGAGCAGCCTCTTCTTGTCGGAGACATCCGTTATCTCCGCTTCATGTTCACGTATGTAGTTCTTCAGATTGATGCTCAGGAAGAAGATGCTCATGCTCTTTCCTATATAATATCTGCCCTCCGTATGGTCCGACATTACGCCTATTATCTTGAGATAGTCGCGCACGCTCTTGTTTATCTTGTCCCTGTTCACGTCAGATATAATGCCCGAGGCGTTCTTTCTGTAGAAGTAAGTCTTCTCCGGAAACACCACCGCGTGGTTTACAGCCGACATAAGAAAATAGTTGAACAGGTTGTCTTCGTAATAGATTCCGTTTTCGAAGCGCACTCCGTGGCTCTCCACCACGCTGCGCCTCACCATGTAGTTCCATGCCGTCCACACCTTCAGCTTGCCCACATACAGGTAGTCGTTGTCCTTTACCACCTCGTGGCTGCCGATGTTGAATCCCGGCGCATTCTGCCTCTCGTCGTGATAGTTGCCCACAATGATGTCGGCGTCCGGATAGCGGTCGTGATAGGCAAGAAAAGTACTGATGCTGTCGGGATAAAGAAAGTCGTCGGAATCTGCAAACATAATGAACTCCCCCTCTGCCTGTGCCATTCCCGTGTTTCTTGCGGCAGAGAGCCCTTGGTTTTTCTCGTGCCTTAAAGTCTTGAACGTCATGCTTCCGCCCCCGCGCCTGTACCCCTCGATAATGTCGTTTACTATATCCATGGAATTATCGGGCGTGCAGTCGTCCACAAAAATACACTCAAGTAAGGAATGGTCGCATGTCTGGCTTATTATGGAATCTACACATTCCGCCACAAAATCCTTCACTTTATAGACGGGAATGATGATGGACAGTTTCTTCATAGGCAACAAATGGGGAACTAAGGCGAGACAATACGTCAGCGATAATGTTCATTACAGATGCAAACTTACATAAAAATCCCGTATTTCGCATCGGCTTGATGAAAAAAAGCGAGCTTTTTCGTTTTTTACGCACGTTTGCATTACCTTTGCACCGTCATTCGCTTTTCCTTGCAGCCCTTGCAAGGAAACGTAAGAATACATATATATAATAATATAGGTATACCGAAGATGAAAATAGAAACCATGATTTGCAGCGTTGTCATGGAGGGCGTGAAAGCTCTCTACGGACAGGAAGTGCCGGAGAAGATGGTGCAACTGCAGAAGACCAAGCGCGAATTTGAGGGGAATGTTACCCTTGTGGTGTTCCCGTTCCTGAAAATATCAAGGAAGAACCCCGAAGAGACAGCCCGCGAGCTGGGCGAATATATAATGGAACACAGTGCGGCGGTGGCTTCGTACAATGTGGTGAAAGGATTTCTCAACCTTGTCATAGCCGAAAAGGCATGGCTCGACCTGCTTTCAGACATCGATGCCGACGCCGACTACGGTCACAAGAAGGCCACGGAAGCCTCTCCGCTCGTAATGATAGAATACTCTTCGCCCAACACCAACAAGCCGCTGCACCTCGGTCACGTGCGCAACAACCTGCTGGGATGGAGCCTCGCGCAGATAATGCAGGCCAACGGCAACCGCGTGGTGAAGACAAACATTGTGAACGACCGAGGCATACACATCTGCAAGTCAATGCTTGCATGGCTCAAGTGGGGCAACGGAGAGACACCCGAGACGAGCGGAAAGAAAGGTGACCACCTGATAGGCGACTATTACGTGGCTTTCGACAAGCACTACCGTGAGGAGGTGAAGGAACTGAAGGCTCAATATGAAGCCGGCGGAATGGGCGAGGAAGAGGCCGAAAAGAAAGCCAAGGATGAGGCTCCGCTGATAAAGGAAGCACACGACATGCTTGTGAAGTGGGAAAACAACGACCCCGAGGTGAGAGCACTCTGGAAACGCATGAACGACTGGGTGTACGCCGGATTCGACACTACATACAAGGCCATGGGAGTGGCTTTCGACAAGATATATTACGAGAGCGACACCTATCTGCGCGGCAAAGCCAAGGTGGAAGAAGGACTTGCAAAGGGACTCTTCGAACGTCACGACGACAACAGCGTGTGGGCTGACCTCACCGGTGACGGACTGGACAAGAAACTGCTGCTGCGCTCCGACGGCACATCGGTCTACATGACACAGGATATAGGCACGGCGGAAATGCGATTCAACGACTATCCCATCGACAAGATGATATATGTGGTGGGCAACGAGCAGAACTATCACTTCCAGGTGCTGTCGATACTGCTCGACCGCCTGGGCTTCAAGTGGGGCAAGGAACTCGTGCATTTCTCATACGGTATGGTGGAACTGCCCAACGGAAAGATGAAGAGCCGCGAGGGAACAGTGGTAGATGCCGACGACCTCATGGCACTCATGGTGGCAGACGCACTGAAGGCAAGTGAAGAGGCAGGCAAATTTGACGACATGACCGACGAAGAGCGTCAGGAAATAGCACGCATAGTGGGAATGGGCGCACTCAAATACTTCATACTGAAGGTTGATGCAAGGAAGAATATGCTCTTCAATCCCGAAGAATCCATCGACTTCAACGGCAATACCGGTCCCTTCATCCAGTATACCCATGCCCGCATACGCAGCATACTGCGCAAGGCTGCCGAGGAACACTCCGCAGCCGAAATAGCAACCGCTTCGGTAGCAGCCGACGCCATAGGCATTCTCAACGAGAAAGAGACCTCGCTTATACAGAAGATGAGCGAATATGGTGCTGCCGTGGAACAGGCAGGCAAGGACTACAGCCCGAGCGGCATTGCCACCTACTGCTACGAACTTACAAAGGAGTTCAACCAGTTCTATCATGACTACAGCATACTCAAGGAAGAGGACGAGACAAAGAAGGCCGTGCGCCTCGTGATAGCACGAAACGTAGCAAAAATAATAAGGAACGGCATGTCACTCCTTGGCATTGAGGTTCCCGAAAGAATGTAAAGCCTACATGGAGGTGACGCCTTTTTGCGTCACCTCATAATAATTACGCTAATGCAGAATCCTCCCGACTATCGTAACGACACCGTACTGCCACTTCCCCCCGAAGTGTCGGCAGACGCGTGGGCTGTCGATGCGGCATGCTCCGGCAATCCCGGCCCGATGGAATATCGGGGCATTGACCTTGCAACCGGTCAGGAGGTGTTCCGCTTCGGACCGCTATATGGCACAAACAACATTGGCGAGTTTCTCGCCATAGTCCATGCTCTGGCGCTTATGCAGCAGCAGGGACTTGCCAAGACCATCTATTCCGACAGCAACAACGCCATTATCTGGGTGAACAAGCGCCGCTGCAAGACCACACTTGTGCGCAATGCCGACACCGAGCAGCTGCATCAGCTTATTGCCCGCGCCGAGAAATGGCTTGCCACGCACCGCTATTCCAACAGAATAATGAAGTGGGAAACCCGAAAATGGGGCGAGGTGCCGGCTGATTTCGGAAGAAAATGATTGGGAACGGGCACCGGGGCGGTATTTATTTGAACTTTAAAGCATCGATATTGAGATGCATTGCAGCCATGTCAGTCATCATACTTGTTCTTCGTCGCCATCGCTTTGGCTGCCGCGAAGAACAAGTATGATGCGCTCATAAGCCGCACTTCAGAGTGGCCGGACAGCCGTTTGCTTGAAGAGGGCGACCGATTATTGGTATCAAGAAGAGGAGGTCCTGCGACAATCACGTCGCAGGACCTCTTTGCGTTTTATCCCATACTGATGTAAAACCACTTTTACGTCAGTAGAATATAAACTATACTGTGTATAGAGGAAACAATAATTACCATCAATACTTCCGCGCGGCGGTTTATCCTTACTGCTTTCCGCATGTCTGCCGTGTCGAGCCTGCGCCCGTTGCTGCCTATGTAAGGCTTGTCGAAAAGCTCTCCGAAGTAATGGTGCGGACCGCCGAAGCGGCAGTCGAGTATGGCGGCGAGTGCAGCCTCGGGCCATCCGCTGTTGGGGCTGGCATGACAGCGACCGTAGCGCAGTGTGAAATGCAGATCGTGCCACCGGCATCCGCCTGCCGCAATCATGAGCAGAGCCGTGAGCCGTGCCGGAATATAGTTGGCTGCATCGTCGAGCCGTGCCGCCACGCGTCCGAAGTACAGGTAGCGTTCGGTGTGATAGCCTATCATCGAGTCGAGAGTGTTCACCATCTTGTATGCCATCATGCCCGGCACGCCCAGCAGCATATACCAGAAGAGCGGCGCAATGACACCGTCGCTGAGATTTTCGGCGAGCGTTTCGAGAGCCGCCGTGCGTACTTCCTGCGCCGAAAGGTCCGATGTGTCGCGCCCTACGATGCGTGCCACCTGTCGTCTGCCATCCTCGAGCGAACGGTCGAGGGCGGTGAATACGTCGCGCACCTCGCGTATGAGCGTTGTTCCGGCAAGACAGTAGAAGATGAGAATGACTTTAAGCGGCAGCCACGGCATAAGCTGTTCTGTAAGAATCCATGTGGTGGCATAGACCACAGCCACCAGTGCCACAGCCACAATGGCGCCTGAGAACAGTCGCCTGCGTTTTCCGCCTGTGTTGAAGCGGTGCTCGCACCACGCCGTCATCCTGCCGAAGAGCACCACAGGGTGGGGCAGACGTGCAGGGTCGCCAAACAGCAGGTCGAGCAGCCAGCCGCCTAAGAGCGGGGCGCATGCAAGGACTATATATAATAAGGTGTCGCTCATTATCCCGTAAAAAGATTTACGTCATTGTTACATCGTGTTCGTAAGCCATAAACTCCCGTATGGCATCGGCAAGCATCTTGTTTTCGGCGGCAGACCGCGATGCCACCCTGAAGTGATGGGGCGACAGACCGCGTATGTTGGAGCAGTCGCGTATGAGCATCCCATGGTTTGTTACGAGCCATTGCTTCAGACGGTCTGCCGTGCCGTGCTCCATCCTGGCAAGCATGAAGGTAGTGCGTGTGGGCATGACAGAAATGCCGTCAATGCCGTTCAGCATGTGGCGCAGACGCTGTGTTTCGTCAAGCTGTTCGTCTATATTGCCTGTAGTGCAGCAGTTGCCGGCAAGCAGAAACCGTGCCGCCTCGGCAGCCATGGCGTTTACGCTCCACGGTATGGTTTGCGCGGCGATAAGCTCTGTGATGGCTTCGGGAGCGGTGACATATCCTATGCGCAGACCGGGAATGCCGAATGTCTTTGTCATGGAGTGCAGCAGAATGACGTTCCCGTGGCGGAGAGCTTCGGCAGGTGTGAGAACGGGAGCGTGGGTATAGTCTTCGTACGACTGGTCTACCACGGTGATGCCGCCCTGTCGGGCAACCGTCGTTATGTCTTCTGTGGCGAATGCCTCGCCCGTGGGGTTGTTGGGGTGGCATATCCAGCGCAGCACATCATTGTTGCAGGTATCTTTCTGTTCCGTGGTATTGCCGTTGCGAGGAGAGGCAAAGGCGCTGTCGGCACCGCTCTCTATCTCTGTGAATCCCGCCCTTATGCTGGCATCATCGTATTCGCTGAACGTGGGGCGCATTACGGCGTAGCGGTTTATATGCGGGAATGCCGCACGCACTGCCCGTGCCGTGAGATATATGGCTTCGGTGGCGCCGGCTGTAACCAGCACACATCCGTCGGGAATGCCGAGCCGTCGTGCTATGAGCTGTTCCAGACTGCGTTGCCGCGGTTCGGGATAAGAGCCTATCAGGTGTAGCTGCCCGGCGAGATGTTTCTGCAGTGCATCAAGGTCGGCGGCATGATATATGTTTGAACTGAAGTTCATTCTTATCTGTCCGCAATATCTGTAGGCATCGTCGCCGTGTCCGTCTATCATGATTATCCTTTCATTATTCTGTAAAGCGTCTCCATGTCGATGTGTCTGCGCACGTGATCGGCGAGTTTGTTGTACTGTTCGTTTTTGAAGGCGGCATAGTCGAACGTTTGCTGCGTCTCGTCAAGCTTGCCGGCATAGGGTTGCAGCAGGAAATCGATGAAAGGAGAGTTGTCGAGAATGCCGTGAATGTATGTGCCCATGCAGCGTTCGTCAGCGAAACATCCGTCCGGTTGTCCATCGTCGAGCCTTGCCAGCGGCTTACATGCAGAATGGTTGCTGCCGTCATTGCTGCCTATGGTGGTTGTACCCATATGTATTTCGTATCCGTGCAGTGTGCCGTTGCCGCTGTCTGTGGTGTCGTTGTGCTTTAAGGCGTCTACCGTGAAGCTTACCTGCCGCGTCACTTTGGTGCCGGTGATGCGCGTAGATGTGGGCAGCAGGCATAGTCCGGGCACGCGTTCTATAGAACTTTCCACGTGGTCGGGGTCGAGAATTTCCATGCCCATCATCTGGTAGCCGCCGCAGATGCCGAGCACGGTGGCTCCCTCGCGCCGTGCCCTCACCACAGCCTGTGCCACGCCGTTGCGTCGCAGTTCGCACAGGTCGTCCACGGTGCATTTCGAGCCCGGCAGTATGATGATGTCAGCCTTTGCTATCTCTGACGTATTGTTGGTGTAGAAGAGGTGGACCCTCGGGTCGCGCTCGAGCACGTTGAAGTCGGTGAAGTTGCTAAGGTGGCGCAGCAGTACCACAGCCACGTTAATTCTTCCGTGTTGCGCCGTTACAGACTTTACGGCAAGCTGCACGCTGTCTTCCTCTTCGATGTATATGTCTTTATAATAAGGTATGACGCCGAGCACCGGCACTCCGCACAGCTTCTCGATGGTCTTCACGCCCGACTCGAACAGTCTGATGTCGCCGCGGAACTTGTTTATTATTATGCCTTTCACCATTTGCCGCTCCTCGGGAGTGAGCAGTGCGATGCTGCCGTAGACGCTTGCAAAGACACCGCCGCGGTCTATGTCGGCAACGAGAATAACGTTTGCGCCGGCATGTGCAGCCATGGGCAGGTTTACTATGTCCACGTCGCGCAGGTTAAGTTCGGTCATGCTGCCTGCGCCCTCCATGACTATGGGGTTGAAGCGCGTGGCAAGACGGTCGAAAGCCTTGCATACCTCTTGTCGCAGTGTCTCTCTTCCTTCACTGCGGAAGAGCGATGAGGCGGAGCGTGTGCCGGCGGGACGACCGTTGAGTACCACCTGCGATGTGCAGTCAGACTGTGGTTTGAGCAGCAGCGGATTCATGTCGGTGTGGCAGTCCACGCCCGCCGCTTCTGCCTGCACAGCCTGCGCACGTCCTATTTCCAGTCCGTCGGGAGTGGCAAAAGAGTTGAGCGCCATGTTCTGTGCCTTGAACGGTGCGGGATTATATCCGTCCTGTCTGAAGATACGGCAGAAGGCGGCGGCAATGATGCTCTTTCCCACATCGCTTCCGGTGCCGGTGAACATCACAGGATGAAGAGTTTCCTTTTTCATTTCTTATTGGAATGGGAGTTCTGTCAGTGTCAGAAGAACTCCAGTTTGCTGACATGAAGGTTCACTTTGCTCATGTCGGGCAGTTTCATGTAGTCTCCGTACTTCAGCGTCAGAGCCTTGTGGCAGTCTTTCGGCACCGGCATCATGTGCCCCTCAAATTCCGTTTCCGTGAGCGGCAGTATGTCTTCGAGATGCCTTTCGTCGTGATAGGGAATGCCGAGTCCGTATGTCTCCCTTGCCTTGCACACCTTGCAGAGCATCATCAGCACAGGAAATATTATGCGTCTGTTGAACCATGTGAGCATGCGTACTCGTTTCAGTCCGTTTGTTCCCGTTGTGGTGCGCATTATCTTGTATACATGTCCGAACGTCTTTTCGGAGAGAAGATGAATCCACAGCGGCTGTTTGTAGAATGGAAATATGTCGATGTATATGCCCTTTTCCTTCCATGCGCGGTCATATCCGGTGTTCTCCTCGAGCAGCGAGCGCCTGTCGCGCACCTTGGCGTAGAAGAAGAAGTAGTTGGGGTCGGTGTCTTGCGTCTGCAGAGCCATGTTTTCGGGCAGTTCTTCGGGCAGCACCTGCATGAGCCGCTTGTAGTCCGGCAGCAGCATTTCTATGTCGAGGTCGTCATCCCAGGGTATGAATCCCTTGTGTCGTACGGCACCTATCAGTGTGCCGCTGCTTAGCCAGTATTTGATGTTGTGCTTGCGGCATATGCGGTCCACCTCGAGCAGTATCTCGAGCATGCGCATCTGCTGGCGGCGCAGTTGTGAGCCGTCGGGATTGAAACGTGCCCTTAGCGCCTCTTGGTCTATATTGTTTTCAGACATTGCTGTATGGTTATTTGTAGTTGTAGCCTCCGTCTATCTCTATCACCGAACCGTTTACGAAGGCGTTGTCGAGGCAGAATGCGTATGCCGACACTATTTCGTCTATCGATGAAAAGCGGTGTATGGCGGTCTTGTTGCAGATGTTGCGCCGTATCTCTTCGGGTTTGTTCTTCTGCCACTCGGTGTCTACGAAGCCCGGGGCTACGGCGTTTACTGTTGTGCTTTTGGGTTCGAATACCTTTACGAGATTTTTCACCAGGGCGTGTATCGCTCCTTTGGTCACTCCATATCCGAGTACGGTAGCGTGCGGATGGCAGCCCATGGCGGAGCCGGTGAATATTATGCGTGAGCCGCTGTTGATGATGTCAAACAGTTCCCGCAGCAGTATTACGTGTCCGGTGACAGCCACTTCCATCATTTTGTCCCAGTCCTCGTCGGTAGTGTCCGTGAAGTCTTTGCGCACGGTGGTGCCGGCATTGCATATCACGCAGTCTATTCCGTCGGGTGCCTGTTCTCTTACAAGCTGTGCGAAGGCGTAGGTCTGGCTTCTCACGGAGTGGTCGGCTTTGCTGAATATGGCGTTTCCGCCAAGCCGTAGGGCTGCTTCATGCGCCGCAGCGTCGTCGTGGGCGTATGATGCTATCACCTTGTAGCCCTTTTCTACGAGCATGCTTGCCACTCCGTAGCCAATGCCCTTCGAACCGCCTGTTAATACTGCCGTTTTCATTTTATGTCGGGGTTAGGCTGGTTGTCAATCTTGCCCTTTATGTTGTCGTATCTCTCCACAATCTCCTTCTTTATGCTTGTTGTGGACAGTCCGTCGCCGTAGGGGAAGTAGAAGACGGTCACGCCGAGGTCCTTGAGATAGTCGTATTTGCCTGTCCAGTCGTCGCCAACCACGAAGACGTCGATGTTTAGCTTCTTCACTATCTCGGTATGGTCGAGCGAGCGCTGCGGAATGACGATGTCGGGATACTTCAGTGCCTTGATGATGGCAATCCTTTCTTCGAACGGAATGATGGGCGGACGCTTGTAACTGCACACTAGTTCGTCGGTGCTCACGCCCACGATGAGTGTGTCGCCCAGTCCTTTTGCATACTCTATCATCTTCAGATGATTGCTGTGAAACATGTCGAAGGTGCCCGATGTGTAAACTACTACTCTGTTGTTATACATATTCTATCCTTGTTTTATGTTATTTCCTTTTCTTTTAGCCGTGACAAAAGCCATGCACTCGTCGAGAATCTTTACCCTTGCCACCTTCATCACCACGAAATATAGCACTGCCGCCAGCACTATACGCGCCGCGAGCAGTACCCACATCACCTCTATCCACGCCGTGAGCAGGGCTGTTGCCACCATCACTCCGGCTGCGGCGAGGGCAAATGGAAGCGTGTCGCGAAGAAACATGGCAAGTGAATAGGCTGTGAACCTGCCGGCAAAGTGGTGCCATACGAACAGCCAGATGATGTTTACGATGGTATATGCCGTAACCATGAGGCTTATTCCGTGGTGACGCAGAATAACCATCAGTGCTATCTGTACCGCTCCGAGTATTACCGTACACCACATATATACATCTGAACGCCCCTTGCTTATCACCGTATTTGACAGCAGCGTACACAGCGGCATCACGGCTCCGGCTATGCAGAGCACGCTTAGCAGATGGGCGCTGAACAACCACTTCTCCTTTATGGTGACGAGGATGAATTCTTCCGACACCATCGACAGTCCGAAAAGCAGTGGAAACGATACGAATGCCGTGAATCGCATCATCTTGCGGAGTGCGTTAAGCTGTCTGTCGTCTTCGCCGTTGAGTCCTGCCAGTACGGGTTGCGCCACCTGTTGCACCATTCCCTGCACGAGATAGAAGCATTTGGAGTCCCACTGGTATGCCTGAAAGTACTGTCCGGCGTCGGTCTTGGTGAAGAATCTGCCTAACAGCACATTAAGCACGTTGGTATTGATGTGTGTGATGATGGTAGTGATGAGAATCTTGCAGCTGAAGCGAAACATGTGTCTTACCGGACCGAAGTCTATATGTAGCGTAGGGCGCCACGGGGACATTGCCCATTGCATACCGGTGCATAACGATACGTACACCAGTCCTTGTGTGGCAAGCGACCAGTAAGCCATTCCCTGCCACGCCATAACCGCTCCCGTAATGCTCGACAGCAGTACGGCTGCCATTCCCGCCTTGGCCTGGCTTCTTGCCATAAGGTTCTTGAAGAGATAAGCCGACTGCGATGTGCCCAGACCAGCCACTATGATGCTAAGAAAGGCATAACGGCAGAGGGGTACAAGGCGCTCGGTGTGATAGAATTCGGCTATCAGTGGAGCGCAGAAGAAGAGTATGGTGTAGAGGATGCAGGCAACGATGATGTTAAACCAGAACACCGAGTTGTAATCTTCGTGCCGTGGATTCTTAATGTTTGCCAGTGCGGCAGTAAAGCCGCTGTTCTGCAGTGCCGTGGCTATGAGCGAGAAGATGCTTATCATTGCCATCATGCCGTAATCTTCGGGAGCCAGCTTCCGGGCAAGATATATACCGAACAGCAATCCGATAAGTTGCTGCACGCCGTTGCCAAGCCCACCCCAAAACATACCTTTGGCGGTCTTCTCCTTTAGTGACTCCATTGCGGTGCTTTACCTTTTTAACGCAAAATTACTATTAAAAGTAAGATAATCAAAGAAAAACGGCATTAAAAGGCGCTGCGAGGCGAGAAAAACGCCGGAATTTACTGCCTGTAAAATCGAATTGCATTATCTTTGTAGAAGAAAAGCTGCACTCGGGAAATTGAAAACAAGTTTTCTTTCCGCTCGTTTGCATTATCGTTTGTATAAATGAAAGTTTATTTTTATCACACACAAGACATACAGCGCATAGTGCGCGAGTGCGGTGAAGGACGCTTTCCTGCGCATTTCCTTTACGGTGCCACGGCGCTTCCCGAGTACGGCGTGCAACCCATATACCATCGCCACAAGGCATTTGCCTCGAGATGGAAGATGATGCTGCGCAATGCCTGGCAGATACTTACATGTTCCGAGCGTTACGATGCCATTTATGCCACTCATTATCAGGGCATAGAGATTATTGTGCTGCTGCGTGCCCTACGCCTTTTCCGCCGACCTGTTGTGATATGGCACCATCAGCCCATGGTAGTGCCTGCCAGTTTCTTCCGCCGTATCCTCGGCAAACTCTTCTATCGTGGTCTGGATGGAATGTTCTTTTTCTCCCAAAAGCTCATCGACGACTCGCTTGCCACACCCAACGCCCGACCGCAACGCATACATCTCGGACACTGGGGACCAGACATGGACTTCTACAACCGCCTGCAGCGAGAGCAGAACGTGGCGTCACGCCGTGGATTTGTCTCCACAGGCAAGGAACGGCGCGACATGAAGACACTCGTTAAGGCGTTCAATGAGGCAGGAGCCGAAATAGACATCTATCTGCCGAATGTGCCGCAGGGCACTCTCGACTACAGGCGGCTGATAGGCGGACTCGAGGTGAGATCTAACGTACACGTCAATTACGTGAACGGGCTGATACCTTACGAACTGGGATGTATGGTGAACCGTGCAGCCTGTGTGGTGATATGTTGCGAAGAGACCAATTATACCGTCGGTCTTACCACCGTTGTGGAGGCTTTGGGACTTGGCTTGCCCATGGTGTGCAGCCGCAATCCGCAGTTTCCTATCGATGTGGACAGTGAGGGATGCGGCATCTCCGTGCCTTATTACGATGTGGACGGATGGGTGACGGCTGTAAGATATATTGCGGAACACCCGGAAGAGGCACAGCAGATGGGTGAGCGTGCCCGTGAACTGGCAGTGACGCGCTTCAACAACAATATATGCGCTTCAGAGGTGGCGGCGGTATTGAAGTCTGTCTGCCGCTGACGACATTCATCAGAAAGAGTATTTGAGATGGCAATAGGTTTAATCCGAACATATATCGGATGGACGTTAATTAAGTCAAGATATTATGATTTGCTCTGATAAGGCATTATACAACAATTCTCTCGGCGTAGCCTTAGTGCTGATGCTGTTTTTTGCTTTCTACTTTATTGTGGCAAGGACACCCGACAAACGCATCTTCGCAAACTATCTCAGGTCGCGCAGGCTCATGGCTGGTGCCCTATTGACACTGTCTGCCAATTATGCCGTGCATTTGTTTGTCTCCCCTCGGTTCATGTGGCATGAGGCGGCGGTCATGATGAATCTCTCCACCTATTACCTTACATATTGGTTCTTCAGTTGCGCCTTTATCACGCTGCTCAATCCTAATTATTTCACGGTCAGGCGTCTTCTCGAATGTATAGCTTGTTGGCTGGCATACAATATCCTTTCCGTTACACTTCTGTTATGTTTGCCACGTGGAGTAATGCAACATGTGGCAATGCTGCTCATGGCCCTGTGGCTTATAAGTTATGGCGTATATCTGTCGTATAAGATTATAAATACCTATCACCAGGCGGTAAGGCTTTTCGACGATACCCATTCCGACGATATTGCTGCATACATCCACTGGATGTCAATATTCACATGGTGGGCAATGATATTCGGTGTAGGATGCGGCTTGTTCACTTTCCTCCCCGACAGATATGTGGTTTTATGGATATTGTCGAGCATTCCTTTCTATATCTATCTGTTCTGTTCGTATCTTAACTATCTCCTTTTCTATGAGAAGGTAGAGCATATATTGGAAAAGGAGATGACTGTTGAGGCGAATACTGAATTTGAAGAGTCCGAAATGGAAGATATGCCCGCTTATCATTCCGGCATCAAGGAACAGCTGGGCAGGTGGATTGCCAACGAAAGCTACAGACAGCAGGGTCTCACCATAGAAGAGATGGCAGCTTCGCTGGCTACCAATCGCACCTACCTCTCGTCTTACATCAACACGGTTTATCAGATGTCGTTCCGCGAATGGATTGTCAGCCTGCGCATCGCCTATGCCAAGCGGCAGTTGGTGGAGCACACGGAACTGACAGTGGCTGCCATATCCGAGGCTTCTGGTTTTCTTTCGTTAAGCCACTTCATAAAGATATTCACCAAGAACGTAGGCTGCTCACCCTCTACCTGGCGTAAAAGGTCTGTGGTGAATGGTTGAGCCGCCATGTGTTATCAGTAATTTTTTGTTATCTCCGTAAGTCTTTTCTTTAAGATTTTAAATTACGGATGTCTGATAATATAAGGTAGAAATATAATAATCTTACTTTATGTAGTATCGTCGCACTGCACGGAAGGCATTGCTCAAAAATATAATGTATGGGTTGTTTTCATAATAATGCTGATTAGCGATTCCGGAATATCTGTTGGCAGGCGTTCGTAACTGCACTTAATGAAAGTTAATTTGTAAAGATATTTGGTCGAAT
>CAMTJK010000037.1 GCA_947072805.1 uncultured Prevotella sp. | reverse complement strand
TAATCGCGTTGCCAAAAAACTGGGATCGTTTTTCGACCCGTCGGGAGCATAAATCGACCCACTTTGATTAACAAATTTTTACACCTAGAATACCGGATTTAAAAATGTTAAATTCGACCAAATATCTTTACAAATTAACTTTCATTAAGTGCAGTTACGAGCTGCCTTCCGGCTGTCATTATCCCTCGCTAAAGCAAAATACAATGAGCCTACCGTGGATAATATGAGACATAATTGCTTTTCACGGCTTTTCGTTTGGCTTATACAGCCAAAAAGCTTATATTTGCATATAAACCGAAACATACATAAACCCTAACTGTATAAGACCGGTTTTACATCAGTAGAATAAAAACGATACTGTTTATAGAATCTACGCCTATGACAACAGAGTATTTCATCCGCATCCTTATTGCATCCCTGATGGGAGGGCTTATCGGTCTGGAGCGCGAATACCGCGCCAAGGAAGCAGGTTTCCGTACACACTTTCTTGTGGGACTGGGTAGTGCGCTGTTCATGATACTGTCGCAGTACGGTTTTGACAGTCTGCTTGACGGTTCGCCGAATGTTTCCGTAGACCCGTCGCGCATTGCCTCGCAGGTGGTGACCGGCATAGGATTTATAGGAGCGGGCATCATCATCTTCCAGAAAAACGTGATTCGCGGTCTGACCACCGCCGCCGGACTTTGGGTTACGTCTGCCATCGGCATGACATGCGGTGCCGGTCTCTACATGCTTGCCACTGCCACGACGGTACTGGTACTGATATGCCTTGAAGTGCTCAACGTGATACTGCAACGCTTCGGCACACGCAACATATCGGTAACGTTCACCTCTCCCTCAAAAGACACCATAAGAAAGGTGCTCGCGCGCATGAAGGAGGAAGGGATAGAGATATATTCGTACAACATGAAAGATGCATCCGTAAGGACAACAAACAATTTTGAGGTGTCGATGGAGCTAAAGATGAAGCGATTCCAGTACGAAGTGAGGATGTTCGACATAATGAGCAGCTTCGACGGAGTGGAGATAGAGAACATCGAATAGGCAGCAGCTTCATGCCGAAAAGCGTGCGCCGCCGGACATGAAAGCGGCGTATGACAATAAAAAGGCTTTTTCCACGATATAATTACAGACAACATACAACAACATAAGGTGGGTTATATAAATTACCACCGCAAACAAACAACATTGTATAATGGGTTACGTTTTATCGGTTTCTTGTTTTTATCCGCCTCATAATGCCACTCTCATCGGCAGTGCAGCTCGCTACACTCCATTCTCGACAGACAACATGCTATAGGCTAAAACACAAAAAGCTGAAAGAACTAATTTATAGTACCCGCCATAACAGAACCATGAGATACCGACATCTTATTTTTTCTGCCGCAATACTATCGGCATCAGTCCTTGCCCACGCCGGGAGTTATACCAAAAACGGAAACAAAGTGACAATAAACATAGCATCGCCTGGCGACAACGGCGCACGTACGGTGCGCCTGCAGGTAGTGAGCGACAATATAATACGCGTGGAAGCCACTCCGGAGACATCCTTTCCGGAGAAGAAGAGCCTCATCATCGTTCCCCAAAAGCAGAAAGCACACTTCAGCGTAACACAGCAGGGCGACATGGTGACGGTGAGCACCGGCAGCGTGAAGGCAGTGGTGGACAGCCGCTCCGGACACATAACGTTCAACGACGCACTGGGCAAGGAACTGCTACGCGAGACGAAGGAGGAAGGAAAGACATTCAAGGCATTCACCGTTCCGGAGAGAGAGATCGGAGCCGGCACGCTTACCGAAGAGCAGAGGCACGGCTGGACATGGCACACGCAGTTTGACTCGCCCGACGACGAGGGCTTCTACGGTCTGGGGCAACACCAGTCGGAAGACCTCAACATGAAGGGACTCAACGAAGAACTGTTCCAATATAACACTAAAGTGAGCGTGCCGATGGTGCTTAGCACACGAGGCTACGGTCTGCTGTGGGACTCTTACAGCTACTGCCGCTTCGGCAATCCCGATGCCTACATGCAACTGCACAGGCTGTTCCGCCTCTACGACAGCGACGGCAGAGAGGGAGTACTCACGGGAACCTATACCGACAAGAACGGACGGGTGCTGGTGAGGCGCGAGGATTCGCTCTACTTCGAACACGCCGTGCCTGAAAAGAATCCGCTGCACGACACCGACCTCGGCATAGACGCACTGCCCAAGGGATTCAATCTGGACGGAGCACACGTAACCTACGAAGGATACATCGAAGCCCCGCAAGACTGCGACTACCACTTTCTGCTCTACTACGCCGGCTACATGAGCGTAAACATAGACGGCAACGAGGTGGTGAAAGAACGCTGGCGCACGGCATGGAACCCTAACGCATGGAAATTCAGATGCCGCCTGCAAGCCAAGAAGCGCGTGCCCATACGCATAGAATGGCGACCCGACGGCGGCGTGAGCTACTGCGGACTGCGCGTGGCGACACCACAAACAGCCGAAAAACAGGGACGGCTGAGCATATGGAGCGAGATGAGCCGCTACATGGACTACTATTTCATAGCAGGCAAGACAATGGACGATATAGTGTCGGGCTACCGTTCGCTCACGGGACGCGCCCCCGTCTATCCGAAATGGGTGCTGGGCTACTGGCAGAGCAGAGAAAGATACAAGACGGCAGCCGAGGTGGAAAAGACACTTGCCGAATTTCGCCGCAGGCACATACCCATCGACAACATCGTGCAAGACTGGAACTACTGGAAGACCGACTCGTGGGGCGACCACCGCTTTGACGAGAAACGATATCCCAACCCTAAAGCCATGCTCGACAGCGTACACGCCATGAACGGACGCTTCATGATAAGCGTATGGCCGAAGTTCTACGACACCGTAGACAACTATAAGGAGCTGGACGCCAAAGGACTTATATACCGACAGGCCATAAAAGACGACATACACGACTGGCTGGGCTACCGCGGCTCGTTCTATGACGCATACGACGAGGAAGGACGACGGATATTCTGGCGGCAGATGGACGAGCGGCTGTACAGCGGACTGGGACGCGCCATCGACGCATGGTGGATGGACGCCTCCGAGCCTAACGTGCGCGACTGCACGCCGATGTGGTACAGAAAGGCATTGTGCGGACCTACCGCGCAGGGCTCATCGACAGAATACTTCAACGCTTACAGCATAGTGAACGCCGACGCCATATACAACGGACAGAGAAGCACCGACCCCGACAAACGCGTATTTCTGCTTACACGCAGCGGATTTGCCGGCGAACAGCGGTACAGCACAGCCACCTGGAGCGGCGACATAGGCACACGATGGGAAGACATGCGCTCGCAGATGACGGCAGGAATGAACTACAGCATCTCCGGACTGCCCTTCTGGGGCATGGACCAGGGCGGATTTTCAGTTGAAAGACGCTTCGCGGATGCACAGAAAATATACGACAAGAGCAAGCTCGAAAGCGAAGACCTGAAGGAATGGCGCGAACTGCAGACGCGATGGAACCAGTTCGGATGCTTCATACCCATATATCGCGCACACGGTCAGTGGCCACTGCGCGAACCATGGAACATAGCTCCCGACAATCACCCTGCCTACAAGACCATAGTGTGGTACGACCGCCTGCGTTACCATCTCATGCCCTACCTGTACTCAATGGCAGGATGGGTACACCTTAACGACTACACGATGATGCGCCCTCTGGTAATGGACTTCGGCAACGACAGCCGTACGCACGACATAAAGGACCAGTGGATGTTCGGACCGTCGCTGATGGCATGTCCGGTGGGCTACTACAAGATGCGCTCGCGCAAGGTATATCTGCCCGCAGGCAAAGGCTGGTACGACCTATACACAGGCAGCCATCATGAGGGCGGACGCACCATCACCGCACCGGCTCCATACGAACGGATACCGGTGTTCGTGCCCGAAGGTGCCATACTGCCGCTGGGACCTGCCATGGAATGGAGCAGCGAGAAACCGGCTGAACTGATAAACCTGTACGTTTACGGCGGAAGCAACGGACACTTCACCATCTACGAGGATGAGGAAACTAACTATAACTACGAAAAAGGGCGATACGCCACCATCGAGATAAGCTACGACGACAACGCGCGCACACTAACCATCGGCGCACGCAAAGGCTCGTTCAACGGCATGCTGAAACAACGCCGGTTCAACATAATACTCGTAAGCAAGGACAGTCCGCGCAAACTCGACCTCAACAATTCCGAAGGCATAATGGTGACCTACAACGGAAAGGCACAGACAGTGAAACTGTAACATGAACGCGACATTCCCTCACGCGCGCGTACATTATATATAAAATATATTATACAACATCTGGCATACAACAAAAGAACAACAAAATGAGAACAAACCTCCTGAAAGAACTACTGCACGGCGGCTCCGTAATAAGAACAGCCGCCATGCTGCTACTCATGGGCGCGGCAAGCGTGACAAACGCACAGAAGCCGCTCTATCTCAACACCAAAGCACCCCTGGAAGAGCGCGTAAAGGACGCACTGAAGCGCATGACCGTACACGAAAAGATACAGGTGCTCCACGCACAGAGCAAATTCTCGTCGGCAGGAGTACCGCGGCTGGGCTTACGACAGCTTAACATGGACGACGGACCGCACGGCGTACGCGAGGAACTGGAGTGGAACTCGTGGAAAGTGGCAAAATGGACAAACGACTCTGTGGTGGCATTCCCGTCGCTGACATGCCTCGCGGCAACATGGAACCCGGTGATGTCGGCACTCTACGGCAATGTGGTGAGCGAGGAGTTTGCCTTCAGAGGCAAAGACATAATGCTCGGTCCGGGCGTAAACATAGCCCGCACGCCACTCAACGGACGCGCCTTCGAATATATGGGCGAAGACCCGTACCTCGCCGGACGCATGGTGGTGCCCTACATCAAGGAGGCACAGGCCAACGGCGTGGCTTGCTGTCTGAAGCACTTTGCACTGAACAACCAGGAGCCCTACCGCTTCGAGACGGACGTAATAGTAAGCGAAAGGGCATTGCGCGAGATTTATCTGCCCGCCTTTGAACATGCCGTGAAAGAGGGCGGCGTGTGGACAATAATGGGCAGCTACAACCTGTGGCTGGGACGCCACTGCTGCCAAAACGACTCACTGCTGAACGGCATACTGAAACGCGAATGGGGCTTTGACGGCGCCGTGGTGAGCGACTGGGGCGGCGTAACCGACACATGGCAGGCCGCCACCGGAGGCATGGACATAGAGATGGGCTCGTATACCGACGGCAAACTGAAGGAATCGGAATTTACCTACGATGACTATTACCTCGCGCGACCGTTTGAAAAACTAATAAACGAGAGCAAGATAAGCATGGAGGTGCTCGACGAAAAGGTGGCACGCGTACTGCGCACAATGTTCCGCACATCGATGAATCCAGACAAGGTCATAGGAAGCCAGTGCTCGGAAGCACACTATGAGGCTTGCCGGCAGATAGCCGAAGAGGGCATAGTACTGCTGCGCAACCGTAACGACATTCTCCCCATAGACGCTTCACGCTATAACCGCATTCTCGTGGTAGGCGAAAATGCAACGCGCAGTCTTACCGAGGGCGGCGGGTCGAGCGAACTGAAGACACTGCGCGACGTCTCGCCGCTCGAAGCCCTGAAAGCTCTGTACGGCGACAAGATTGTACACGCCAAGGGTTATTCATCGGGAAAGCCTCTATACGGCAAGGTGGACAAGGTGTCGGCCGAAACACAAGCAAAGCTGAAGGCTGAAGCTCTGGCAAAAGCAGACGATGCCGACCTCATAATATTCATAGGCGGACTGAACAAAAACCGGTTGCAGGACTGCGAAAACGGCGACCGCGAAAGCTATGACCTGTCGTTCGGACAAAACGCACTGATAAGCGAACTGGCAGCAAAACAAAAGAACATAATAGTGGTGACATTCGGCGGCAACCCCTACTCCACTCCCTGGCTCGACCGCATCGGCGGACTGCTACACTGCTGGTATCTCGGCTCGGAATCGGGCAACGCACTGGCAAACGTGCTCAGCGGAAAGGTCTCGCCAAGCGGCAAACTGCCCGTAACCTTTGCAGTAAAACAGTCTGACTATCCATGCTTCGCCTTCGGCACAGACGGTTATCCGGGCAACGGCAAAGAGGTGTACTACAACGAAGGCATATACGTGGGCTACCGCCACTTCCTGACAAAGGGCGTGAAGAGCCGCTTCCCATTCGGTTTCGGACTGTCATACACCACATTCAAATACGGCAAACCTACAATAAAAGCTGCAGGCAACGCATGGCAGGTGAGCGTAGATGTGACCAACACCGGCAAGATGGAGGGCAAGGAAGTTGTGCAGTTGTATATTGGCGACGAGAAATGCTCGGTGGACCGCCCTGTAAGAGAACTGAAAAACTTTAAGAAAGTGCAGTTAAACCCCGGCGAGACAAAAAGCGTGACAATGACCATCACACCGCAAGACCTATGCTTCTGGGATGAAACGACACACGGCTGGAAAGCTGAAGCAGGAAAATTCAAGGCTTACGTATGTGCCTCTGCCGAAGATGTGCGCGGCTCGGTAACGTTCGAATATAAACCTTGACAGAAGAATAATCCCAAACAAGTCAGGCAGATATCATCTGCATCGCTTGAACCACTCACGTAACGGTCCGCGAGGAACACCGAGCTTCACCATACGCTCAAGACACTCGCGGGCTTCTTCTTTCCTGCCAAGCAACAAAAGGATATCGGCCTTAGAAAGAAGATAATCGGTATTGTCGGGAGCACGCATCACGGCATTGGTCCAATCGAAAAGAGCCGCATCGTAAGCCCTCATGTCCTTTTCCACACCGGCACGCGCCACATAAACGACAGCGCTGTCGGGATAAAGTTCCACAAGCCTGTTAAGCTGGTCGAGCGCCTCTGTGGTTCGCTTGAGTTTGGTATTCACATGGGCAAGTCCGAGCATAGCCTCCATATTTCTCGGCACGAGCTTGAGGAACTCCTCATAATCCTTGCGTGCAAGATCGTAACGACGCATACCCGTATAAGCATAAGCACGGTAAAAAAGAGCCGCGGGATTGTCAGGCTCTACACCAAGTACGATACCGTATTCGTCGGCAGCATATTCCCATTGCCCCATCTCAAGATTGATGGCAGCCTTGCGAAGATGCAAATCCGAGGAATACGGTTTCGTTTCTATCATTTCGTTGATGACCTTCAGAGAATCGCGCCACTGTACAGAAGTCTGCGCCGCTGCAAAAGAAGCTGCCGCAAACATCATCAGCAGGATAATGTGTCTTCTGAAAGTCATCATTCCAAATAAATTTCTAACAAAATAAGCAATCAGGCCTTACGGATGTAGTCTACAATCCACTCGCCTACCTCTTTGGTACCGTAACGGGCACCACCTTCAACCTGTATCTCTGGCGTTCTCACGTTGGCATCGAGCGAGGCATCGACGGCACGACGTATGAGCAGGCCCTCCTCCTTGAGGTCGAAATACTCGAGCATCATGGCAACCGACAGAATCTGGGCAAGCGGATTGGCTATGTTCTGTCCCTTTGCCTGCGGCCATGAACCGTGTACCGGCTCAAAGACGGGTGTGCTTTCGCCCGTTGATGCCGAGGGCAACAGTCCCATTGAACCGGAAATGCAGCTGCCCTCGTCGGTAAGTATGTCGCCGAAGGTGTTTTCGGTAACCATCACGTCGAAGAACTTCGGTTCCGCAATCATGCGCATGGAAGCATTATCGACGAACATATAGTCTACATTGACATCGGGATACTGCGGTTCCATCTCCTTGGCTATCTGGCGCCACAGACGGCTCGAAGCAAGCACGTTAGCCTTGTCTACGACCGTGAGATGACGGTTGCGGCGGCGGGCATACTCAAATCCTACCTTCAGTATGCGCTCTACCTCCGGACGCGTGTAGTAATTGGTATCGTAAGCCTTGTCGTTGTCCTGATACTTCTCTCCGAAGTACATACCACCGGTAAGCTCACGGATACAGATGAAATCTGCGCCCTCCACCAGTTCAGCCTTCAGCGGCGACTTGTGTACGAGACACTTGAATGTCTGCACAGGACGTATGTTGGCAAACAGTCCGAGCTTCTTGCGCATTGCGAGCAAGCCCTGCTCGGGACGCACCTTGGCTGTAGGGTCATTGTCGAACTTCGGGTCGCCCACAGCGGCAAAGAGCACAGCGTCAGCATCCTTGCACACCTGATAAGTCTCTTCGGGGAAGGGGTCGCCTACCTCATCAATGGCATGTGCTCCGCAAAGAGCCTCCTTGTATTCTACCTCATGACCGAACTTCTCGGCAATGGCGTCCATCACGGCAACACCCTGTTTCATAATCTCCGGTCCGATGCCGTCGCCCGGCAGAACCGCAATCTTCAGTTTCATATATGTCTTTGTTTTTTGTTTGATAATTCGTTGTCTGACGGCAATCAGCCGTTCTCTTCTATAATATTGAGCATCTTTATCGTCGCCTTTATGGCAGCTTCGGTCTGATCGGCATCAAGTCCGCGTGTGCGAAGCAGCTTGTCTCCGTTGCGCCACGTTATCACCGACTGCACGAGAGCATCGGTACGACCACCCGGCGGTATGGAGACGGCATAGTTGGCAAGTATCGGGAATGTGCGGTCGAGCTTTTCCTTGTAAATCTTTCTCAAAGCTTTCACAAAAGCATCGTACTGACCGTCGCCGGTGGAATCAGCCGCATATTCGCGCCCATTGATTTCTACCTTTATACTGGCAATGGGCTTCAGTCCGTATGCCGACGACACCATGTAGCTGACAAGCTTCACCCTTTCCTCCACGGTGGTGTGCTTCAGCACGTCGCTCACGATGAATGGCAAGTCTTCCTGCGTCACTATCTCCTTACGGTCGCCCAGTTCGGTTATTCGCTTTGTCACCTTCTGCGTCTGCTCGGGCGTAAGTTCCAGTCCGAGTTCCTGCAGATTGCGGGCTATATTTGCACGTCCGCTGGTCTTGCCGAGAGCATATTCACGCTTTCGTCCGAAGCGTTCGGGCACAAGATCGTTGCAATACAGGTTGTTTTTGTTGTCGCCGTCGGCATGCACTCCCGCCACCTGCGTAAACACATTCTCGCCCACGATGGGCTGGTTGGGAGCTATCGCTATGCCCGAATATCCCTCCACCAGACGGCTTATGTCGTTCAGTTTGTTTTCGTTGATGCTTGTCTTTGCGTGGAACTGGTCTTTCAGAATAACCTGAACGCTCGACAAAGGCGCATTTCCACAGCGTTCACCGAGCCCGTTCACCGTGACGTGCAGTCCTTTGGCACCACACAATACGGCACCAAGCGAATTGCTCACAGCGAGGTCATAGTCGTTGTGTGCGTGGAAATCAAAATGTGTGTCAGGATACCTCTTCAGCATCTTTCGAAAATACTCAATGGTCTGAAGAGGATTCATTATGCCTAAAGTGTCCGGCAGCATAAAGCGCCTTATATTGAGCCGGCACAGCTCATCAACCATGCGGTAAACGTATTCCGGCGATTCCTTCATGCCGTTGCTCCAGTCTTCAAGATAAAGATTTACGCTGATGCCCTTGCTGCCGGCATACTCGAGCGAGCGCTTTATCTCCTCTATATGCTCTTCTGGCGTTTTGTGCAGCTGGTGCATGCAGTGCTTCAGCGAACCTTTTGCAAGCAGGTTGATGACCTTTCCGCCGCAATCGTCTATCCAGTCTATCGACAGTCTGCCATCTACGAAGCCGAGCACCTCCACCCGTTCGAGCATTCCTATCTGCTTAGCATAGCGGCATATCATCTTTACCGCATCCTTTTCGCCCTCCGAGACACGCGCCGATGCCACCTCTATTCTGTCCACATTGACATCCTTGAGCAACATCCGCGCTATCTGCAGTTTCTCGTGCGGGAGGAATGACACGCCGCTCGTCTGTTCTCCGTCGCGCAGCGTGCAGTCCATTATTTCTATAAAAGGCTGAATGCGATGATAAGTCTCGTTTACTTGTTGTGCTGTTCCCATTGTTCGATTTTATCCTTATTCTGTATCAGATAGTCGATATCATCGAGACCGTTCATCAGGCAATGCTTCTTATATCCGTTAATTTCAAACTTCTCACTTCTTCCTGTGGCTTTGTTTGTCACCTTCTGGTTGGGAAGGTCTACTTCGACCTCCATTTTCGGGTTGGCGGCGATGCTTTCGAAGAGTTCGGCAAGGAATTCTTCGCTCACCACTACGGGCAACACGAAGTTGTTAAGTTCGTTGTTTTTGTGTATGTCGGCAAAGAAACTGCTTATAACGACGCGGAATCCATATCCGGCTATCGCCCATGCGGCATGTTCGCGGCTCGAGCCCGAGCCGAAGTTCTTGCCTGCCACAAGCACACATCCGCCATAAGTGGGATCGTTGAGCACGAAGTCTTTCTTTGGCGAGCCATCCTTATTGTATCTCCAGTCGCGGAACAGATTCTCTCCGAATCCTTTCTTGTCGGTAGCTTTAAGAAATCTTGCAGGGATTATCTGGTCTGTGTCCACGTTTTCCAGTGGCAGCGGAACACATGTACTTGTTATGACGTCGAATTTCTGTTTCATCTTTCTTGCGTTTTAATTCTTTTGTAACGTTGGTTCGTTTTAGATCAGAGTTCTCGGGTCGGTAATTTCTCCCGTCACTGCAGCCGCAGCTGCCACAAGAGGCGAAGCGAGTATTGTGCGTGCTCCGGGTCCCTGTCGTCCTTCGAAGTTTCTGTTGCTTGTCGATACCGAGTATTTTCCGGCAGGAATCTTGTCGTCGTTCATGGCGAGACATGCCGAGCATCCCGGCTGGCGTATGGCAAAGCCGGCTTCCTCGAGCACCTTGTCCAATCCTTCCTCTCTAATCTGCTTGTCCACAGCCCACGAGCCAGGTACGAGCCATGCCACCACGTTGTCGGCTTTGCGTCTGCCTTTCACCAGTGAGGCGAAAGCGCGGAAGTCCTCTATTCTTCCGTTGGTGCATGCGCCGAGGAACACATAGTCTATCTTGTGCCCGAGCAGCTTCTCGCCGGGTGCAAAGCCCATATAGTCGAGCGATTTTACAAACGATGCCTTGCCGGCTTCGTCAATGCTTTCGAGCGTCGGAATGGCATCGGTGATGCCCATGCCCATTCCCGGGTTCGTGCCGTAAGTAACCATTGGTTCTATATCAGCGGCATCGAAGTTCAGTTCGCTGTCGAACACCGCGTCATCGCCGCTCTTCAGCGTCTTCCAGTAAGCCACTGCCTTATCCCAATCCTCACCTTTGGGAGCAAATTCGCGTCCTTTTATATATTCGAATGTAGTCTCGTCCGGGGCGATGAATCCGCCGCGCGCGCCCATCTCTATGGAGAGGTTGCAGAGTGTGAGCCTGCCTTCCATCGAAAGGTTCTTCACCGCGCTGCCGGCATATTCCACGAAATATCCCGTAGCGCCTGATGTGGTGAGTTTCGACATAAGATACAGTGCCACGTCTTTTGCCGTCACTCCCTTTCCGAGTGTTCCGTTTATGTTTATGCGCATCGATTTGGGCTTCTGCTGCAGAATGCACTGCGATGCCATCACCATCTCCACCTCGCTCGTTCCTATGCCGAAAGCCACTGCTCCCATGGCACCGTGTGTAGAGGTGTGCGAGTCGCCGCAAACAATTGTCATTCCCGGCAGTGAGAGTCCTTTTTCCGGTCCCACCACGTGAATGATGCCGTTGTCTTTCGACATCATGCCATAGTGTGTCAGTCCGAATTCAGCCGCATTGCCGGCGAGCGTGTCCACCTGTTTTCTCGACACGGCGTCTTCGATGGGTTTGTCCTGGTCGTGTGTCGGTGTATTATGGTCGGGCATGCAGTATATCTGCTGCGGGCGGAAGCATTTCAGTCCGCGGCTGCGCATACCGTCAAATGCCTGCGGTGAAGTCACCTCATGACAATATAGTCTGTCGATGTACAGTTGTGTCGGACCGTCATCTACAATCTGCACCACGTGTTTGTCCCAAATCTTGTCAAATAATGTATTCATGTCTGTTTTACTTTTGTGTTATCCCGCCATCGGCTGATAACGTTCTTTCTATTTCCTGAATTTGTTGATACAGTCGATATATGCTTCCACCGATGCCGTAACTATGTCGGTATTGGCGCCGAAGCCGTAATACACGTTTCCGTCATATTCCACCTGCATGTGCACCTTGCCCACATCGTCGGAGCCCTTGCTTATTGCCTGTATAGTAAACTCCTTCAGTGTCATCTGCTTCTGTATTATCTTCTTCAGTGCCTTGATGGCGGCGTCCACGGGTCCGTTTCCTGTAGAAGCCTCTTCAAACTTCTGTCCGGAGATATCCAGTCCGATGCTTGCCACGCTCTTCACGCCCATGCCCGTTGTAACCTGCAGGAAGTCGAGCTTCACGGCATGTCCTTCGGCAGTGTCGGCTCCGGCGAGCATGAGTATGTCGTCGTCGTTCACCTCTTTCTTCTGGTCGGCGAGCTTCAGGAACTTCTGGTATATGCTGTCCACGCGGTCCTCGTTGTCTATGTTTACTCCGAGCACGCTGAGTCTGTACTTCAGCGCCGCGCGTCCCGAGCGTGCCGTGAGCACTATCGAGTTGTCGTCAAGTCCCACATCTTTCGGGTTCATTATCTCATAGGTCTGCACGTTCTTCAGCACACCGTCCTGGTGTATTCCGCTCGAATGGGCGAAGGCGTTGCGTCCCACTATGGCCTTGTTCGGCTGCACCGGCATATTCATCAGGCTCGACACCATGCGGCTTGTGGGGTATATCTTTGTCGTATTTATGTTGGTGTCTATGTCTATGTGTTTATGGCATTTCAGTATCATTGCCACCTCTTCGAGCGATGTGTTTCCTGCTCTTTCGCCTATTCCGTTGATGGTTACCTCCACCTGTCGCGCTCCGTTGAGCACGCCACTAAGGGTGTTTGCCGTAGCCATTCCGAGGTCGTTGTGGCAGTGTGTCGATATTATGGCGCGGTCTATGCCGTCCACATGCTCCATCAGATACTTTATCTTGGCACCATATTCGGCGGGCAGACAGTAGCCCGTGGTGTCGGGGATGTTCACCACCGTGGCGCCGGCCTTGATTACGGCTTCCACCACACGCGCCAGATACTCGTTGTCGGTACGTCCGGCGTCTTCGGCGTAGAATTCCACGTCATCCACATAGCGTCTGGCGTACTTCACGGCAGCAACAGCTCTCTCTATTATCTCCTCGCGATTGCTGTTGAACTTGTATCTTATATGCGAGTCGCTCGTGCCTATACCGGTGTGTATGCGCTTGTGCTTGGCATATTTCAGCGATTCGGCAGCCACGTCTATGTCTTTTTCTACGGCGCGTGTCAATGCGCAGATGGTTGGCCATGTCACGGCTTTCGATATTTCTATCACCGAATTGAAGTCACCGGGACTGGATATCGGGAAGCCTGCTTCTATTACATCTACACCCAACTGCTCGAGCTGGCGTGCCACCTGAATCTTCTCTACCGTGTTCAACTGGCATCCGGGCACCTGCTCTCCGTCGCGCAGCGTCGTGTCGAAAATAAATAATCTGTCGCTCATACCTTATATATATTATATTATTATTCTACTAAAAAAAGAACCTTCCTCACATCCGAAGTGAGAAAGGTTCAATATCTATTCCGTTACATAGCTATCTGCACACTTCATCACTTCCGCCGGCTCGTTGAAGTCGGAGAATATTGATAATGTGTAGCAGACCGGTAAATGTCATATTCGTTATTTTTTATCGTTACGGCTGCAAAGGTAATCATAAAAAAGCAAACACACAAATAAACTGTAACTTTTTTAGTCTTTATCGTTTCGATTTCTCACGAATACCGCCACGTTGTTATCAAAATCGTCTTTTCTTCTCTCCGCAATAACGAGAGCTGACTTAACAATAATCCCCGCTACCGGGTGGTGCGGGGATTCTGATGTGGGCGCTGAGGGATTCGAACCCCCGACCCTCTGCTTGTAAGGCAGATGCTCTAAACCAGCTGAGCTAAGCGCCCTTGCTCTTGTAAGCGGTTGCAAAGGTAAGACGTTTTTTTGAAACAACCAAACTTTTGCAATGTTTTTTTGAATAAAATGATATTATCGCGCTTTTATCACGATTTGTTTGTCTCTTTTCTTTGTACCGTTGCAGGCGTTGTGTTATGCTACAGCCTCTTACGTTTTTCTATTGTCATCTTATGGTCTGAATCCGGAGAGTCCCCTTAGCCAGTCTTTTATGTACTGTATGTGTTCGGTCTTGCTGGATATTATGTGCGCATTGCCGCCGGCATGCTGTGTGAAAGTGGTCACACCGTCGTCGGCTATGGAGAGCGTGCCGCTGCGAACGCAATCAAAACATTCTTCGCCCAGCACGGCGTGCATCACCAGTTCGGCGTCCCACCAGTACTGTCCTACGTCACCTACAGCCCATTCGTCATAGCGCGAGTACACCTGGTATATGGGGTGGTCGGGCTGCCATGCGTAATCGGCAAGCATCTCGTCGTGGACGGAGGGATATTTCATTCCTTCCTCCAACGAAAGCAGGCACAATTCCACAGGCCAATTCTCCAGAACATTCTTTGCCAGCGGTATATCGCTGCCTATGTTATACTCTACGGTGAGAAAATCCTGCTTGCCGTCCTTCGACGGATTGAGCAGCGGTACAGGCGTAAAGCAGCCGCCCATGGCTTCGAGGCGCAATACCTTCCTGCTCACCAGCTCACTTCCCGAAAGCGGAGAATATTCGTCGGGCGCAGAATTGAGCAGATGTCCCAGGCTGGTGTACTTGCCTATACACATTATCACCACGCTTGTGTCAGCTGCTTCGGCAAGCAGCTTGCGATACAGCTTCCATGCGGGCAGGCGTTGGCTTAGGGGTATGCCGGTGGAGGGGAAAAGTGGTGTACCGTCGGCATTGACCGAGTCTGCCAGCTGGTAATAGGGTATCATGTCAAAGAGTTCTTCCTCGCCAGGAAGCACTCCCAAAGGGATATCGTCTGCCTTGTAAAAATGCAGGAAACCGTCTGTCAATATCCTCGCCTTGTCCAACTGTACGCTGCTCATCACGCCAATGACATTACACCTTCCCTGCTGCTGCAGGTAGAACAGGGCCTGCATGGCAAGAATATCATCATTGCAGTTGCCTAGATCGGTATCAAGTATGACGCTTATCTTAGTTGAAGAGGCATCATCTTTCGCATCTGCAACATCATCGTCGCTGCACGACGCAGCCATAATACTGCAAAGCATGGCTATAACGGCAAATCTGATTCTTTCCATTGGTATTACTTTTGAGTGAAGTATGATAGTATTGCATGCCCTTTCAACGTTGCTTGTGCGAGCGTAAGGGCATGGTGCAAACGGGCTCTGCTCACAGAAGGAGCGAGTTGCAGAAAAAAAACCGATGCAGTCCGCAGACCGCATCGGCTTATGTCTTGTTGATTGTTACTTATACTTATTTGATAGCAACAGTAGCACGACGGTTGTAAGATACAGGTGAGAGTGTGTTTACACCACCGGCAGCAACAACCTCGATGTTGTCACGGCTTACACCCATCTTAACGAGTTCGTCAGCAACAGTTTCAGCACGCTTCTGGCTCAGGGTCTGGTTGAATGCTGCGCTACCGGTCTTGCTGTCAGCATATCCGGTTACAACGAGCTTAGAACCGTTAGCCTTTGCTATTTCAGCGAGATCCTTCACGTTCTGCAGATCTTTCTTAGAAGCAATCTTAGACTTGCCGATGTTGAAGAATACAGATACCGGAGCAGCTGCGATTTCCTTAACAACAGTTGTCTTTTCAACGGGCTTCTGGTTAGCCAGCATATCCTTCAGCTTAGCGTTCTCGTTCTGTGCGTCAGCGAGCTGTGCGTTGAGAGCGTCGATCTGGCTCTGTGAGAGGGCCTTGAGAGCTTCAACATCGGGCACCTTGTTCCAGCGTGTCTTGCCGAGGTTGTAAGTCAAACCTACTTCTACGCTGAACATCTGGTCGCGGCTGCCGGGACCGGAGCAATCCTTGATAGCACCAGCTGTTACGCCGTCCATATCAGTCTCCCAGAGGCTGTATGCGAGGTCGAGGTTGAGTGCGAAGCGGTCGCTCAGACGGAATGTGTTCAAGATACCTGCAGAGAGACCCATTGCGTAAGTGTTAGCTGACATGTTGCGACCGATGCCTGCACCTGCATAAGGAATGAAGTTCCAAACGCGAGTGTCGCTATAACCGCAAAGCATGTTGCTGAGGTTGAAGAGTACCTGCTCGTTCAATGTCCAATACTTGTTGGCATTTTTGTCCTTGCCCTGAGCCTTCTCCATATCTTCAGCCACAACGGTTCTGCCCCATACACCATTGAACTTGGTACGGAGTCCGAGACCCGGAGTAAACCACTTACCGATAGCTACAGAGAAGCCGAGGTTTGTACGGAAGTCTTTGAAGGGGCTGTTACCCAGGTCCCATCCTCTTTCTTCGTTGCTGTAGAACGAAGTTCCAACGAGGTTAGCCTGAACAAACCAATTGCTCCAGAATGAATTTGTAGCAACGCTATACTTCATTTCCGGTACGGTCGTCTCATTGTTCTGTGCCATTCCGGCTACAGATACGCCGGCAAAAGCCAGCACCATTAATAACTTTTTCATACCTATACTAAATTATACTTTAAACAATATTCTAATTTGCACTTTTCGCATTTATGCTGCAAAAGTAAGTAATAATTTTTTAGCCGCCAAAGAATTGACAAGGAAAATTGCGATTAAGTGTAAAATTGCACCAAAAAAGCGGAGTTTTAGCCGAAAATAGCTCTTCTGATGCCTTATTTTGGCTGTTATCAATGTATAACACAGTTCTTTCCTGCATATAATTGCAAGTAAAACTGCATATAACAAGGTTGTATTATGTACGTATTATGTACGTATTATGTACGTGGAACGTATGGCGATATAATACGTATAACATTTATTTACTTTTATGAAAAATGTTTACTTTAACGTGTGT
>CAMTJK010000036.1 GCA_947072805.1 uncultured Prevotella sp. | reverse complement strand
TGCACGATTGTGGCTTTTTATCTATATATTTGCATACTAATAAAGGCAAAACAACTGTGATGAGACATCTTTTCCTGATTATATGCGTTGCCGTACTTCTCAATGTGTCGTGTAAAGCCGTTGCGCAGACACGTCATTCCGTCCCCTCACGTACGGCAAAAGCCCTTCCGCCGCAGAGTGGAACGACAGATGACGAGTATCGCGTACACCATTTCGACGACAGCAACGGACTGTCGCAGTGGCATGTCACGCGTATGCTGCAAGACCCTGCCGGCTTTCTGTGGTTTGCCACATGGGGCGGGCTCAACCGTTTCGACGGATACGATTTTACGGTCTTCAAGTCACGCCCCGGCGACGGCACTGCGCTTGCATCCGACCGCATACGCAATATTGTCATGGGAGACGACGGCAACATATATTGCCTCATAGACGAGCAGGTGTGGAGGTTCAATCTCTCTACCTATTCTTTCGAAAAGCCCGATACCGTTCAGCGTAGTGACGGCGCACGGCATGGCAGGGCAGCATCAGGACAGCTCCTTTCCATGTCGCGGCAGCATTTCCCGGCAATGGCAGGCGGCAAGAAGGTGAGCGTGGCAGGGCACGTCTTCAACGATGTGAAGCAGACCTTCACCGATGCACAGGGCAACAGATGGTTCATAACAAGCAACGGAGTGGATAAAGTATCGCGGGTTTCAAGTCCGCTCCGACTCATTGACAGGGTGCCTACGGATGTAATAAGATGCTTATACCGTGATGCCGACGGACGCGTATGGGTGACGTCGCGCAACAGCGGCATAGTGAGCATTGACCCCCATAAGCCGGCTTCACCCCATAGCGGCTACCTTGGTCGCGACGGCAGGTTGCACACCTCTCCCGTAACGTTCGCCCCTGTATATACCGTGCTGCAGATGCGTGACGGAACGATATGGCTCGGTTCCAAGCCCGATGGACTTTTCCGGCTTAAACAGGTTTCCGAAGGCTGTTTCAGCGTGGAACATTTCCGGCATGGCACGCCCTCGATGGTCGCTGCAGGCATTACGCTCAACAGCGATACCATATACGACATTAAGGAAGACTCCAAAGGACGCCTCTGGATAGCCACCCATGGCGGCGGTCTCAATGTGATATGCAACCCCACTGCACGCGGAACGGCAGACGACCCCTTTGTGGTGTACAATAAGGACAACCGTTTCAAAGCCTTTCCCGCCGGCGAGATAAACATGCGCCGTCTTGTGCTCATAGACGATACACTTGTTGTTGCCACTACCACCGACGGATTGCTTGTGGCACGTGTGCCGTCGCAGTTTCCGGCAGGTCCACAGGTCACGTTCCGCATGCACCGTAGGGAACCGGACCGCAGAGGGAGCCTGTCGTGCAGTGCGCTCATGGACATTGTCATAGACGACAGCCGGCGCATGTTCATATCCACCGAAAGCGGTGGCATAGACATGCTTGCACGTCCGCTCACAGCCACACCGTCACCGCTCTGCGACGAACAGTTGCAGTTCCGCCATTACGGCACTGCTGAGGGCTTGGGCAGCGATGCCGTGATGTCGATGACGGCACACGGGGGCATGATAATGGCGCAGTGCAACAACCTGATAGCACGCATTGACGTGGACAGGGGAGTGATAGACAACTATAACGACTCCTTCTTTGCCATGCCCATCCACTTCAGCGACGCCGAACCCATTCTGCTCGACGACGGCAGGTGGCTGCTGTCGCTTGAGACAGGTCTTGCCGTCATTGACGATGCCGCCTTCCGCCGTAGCGACTACGTGCCACCCATTGTTCTCTCGGCTGTGCGCCTGTCATCGGGCACACCCGACTATACAGTGGGCTGCCGTGACACCATATTCCTTAACAGCAGCCAGCGCAACATAACACTGCAGTTTGCCGCGCTCGACTATCGCGACAATTCGCGCATAAGATACGCCACAAAGATGATTTACGACGGCTATTTCCTCAATTCTGCCGACACCATATCATGCACCCCCTTGCAGACATCGCGCACGGTGAGCTTCTTCGACCTCGAGCCCGGCACTTACCGTCTTGAGATAAACTCTACCAATGCCGAAGGGCTGCTCGTGGACAACCGTCGTACCGTGACCATCATAGTGGAGCCCCGTTTCGACGAAACGCCTTGGGCATTTCTGGTTTACGTGGTACTGATAGCGGCGGTGGTGGCAGTGATAAACATCACCATATTATATATAAGGAAACTAAAACGCCAGCGTGAGGAAAATCTGCGTGCCTACCTCAATCTGTTCGAGCGGATGAAGGAGACGGAAGAACGCCGAGGAGAAGCGTCGGAGACCGATACCTGGACGCAGTCGGCTGATATGCCTGTGACTGCAGCTGCAGACAATACAGAAAGCCGGTCGGGCATTGACGAGAATGACCCCTTCGTAAAACGCCTGCTTGCCTTCGTGGAGCAGCACCTCTCCGACAGTTCAGCCACGCTCGACGACATGGCATCGCAGACAGCCATGTCACGCTCTGCACTAAACCGCAAGATGAAGTCGCTCTTCGGCGTCACGCCCATGGACTTCCTGCGTGAGGCACGCATAAAGAGAGCCTGCCATCTGCTGCAACATTCTGCCGCAGGCGTAAACGACATCGCTTTTATGTGCGGATTTTCAGACGCAAAATATTTCTCCAAATGCTTTAAGGCATCAGTAGGCAAGACACCTACAGAATACAGAACCGCAGAACACTAAGCCCTGAAATGTACGTTTGTTACCCATAACTGACGATTTTGTACACCATTTTGAAAAAAATCTTCCCCGAAAAACAGTCCGTATGATGTAATTTTGCACCATCGTTACTACGACATAATCAACATTACTAACCATAAAATCAAACCAACGATGACAAAGACATTCATCCGTAAAATCGCTTTGATAGTGGCGGCGATGCTGTTGGTAATGCCCATGGACGGTGCTAAGAAGAAAGTACACACCATAGGCGACTCAACCATGGCTGATTACCCCACCGACGGTTCCACCGACAAGCGAGGCTGGGCACAGATGTTACAGCAGTTCTTCAACATCGACAATGTGCTGGTGAACAACAGAGGCAAATCGGGAGCCTCGAGCAAATCGTTCTACTTCGAATCGGCTTACTGGCCTACGCTCAAAACAGGCGGCAACGATGCCATGCAGCCAGGCGACTACCTGATCATTCAGTTCGCCCATAACGACGAGAAGAACGGCGGTGCCGACGGCGACACCGTAAGGAAGTATTATAACTACATAGGCGATGCAACCACCGCGGCTTCCACCGACTATCGCGGCACCACCGCCTCCGGCACTTACAAGGACATGTTGCGCCGGTACATCAACGAGGCGAAGGCCATGGGCGTCACTCCGATAGTGGTAGGCTCCATATGCAGAAAATATTTCTCGTCGGACGGCAAGAGCATACAGCGCAACGGACAGCATGACCTCGGAGGAAATTTCACCATCTGCGACGGAAAAACACTGACCACAGGACACAGTGTGCCAGAGAATGACGACTCGCAAGACTATGTGGCACAGGCAAGAAACGTGGCTTACGAGTATGATGACGTACCGTTTATAGACCTCACGAAACTCACCGCCGACCTATATATAAAATATGGTGATGCCTATTGCACGGCAAATCTGTTCTGCGAGGGCGACAAGACACACCCTGCCATCCTCGGGGCAACACTCATAGCAAGAGAGTTCGCACAGCAACTCAAGGTGCAGGCAGAAGAGGAGACTGACGCAAAGCGCAAGGCTGTGCTTCAGGAACTGGCAAAAGACGTGATTGTATCGTCGGAGATAACGTTCAATCCACTGTCAGGCGACATGGGAAAGGCATATCAGGGACAGAACATTATAAAGGAATTCAACGTGTCGGCATTCGGTATAGATGAAGGCAGCGTGATGACGCTTACTGCCGACGGCGGATTCCTCATATCAAAAGACAAGACAAACTACTCCGAATCGCTGACACTGACAGCCGACGGAAACAATATAATATCACCCATATACGTTAAGGTGACCATAAACGGTGCCGGAACAATAAACGGAACACTGACAGCCACCGTGGCAGGCAAGACTGCCACACTGCCGCTAACGGCACAGGGCATAAGCCTTGGAGGCGGAACGGAGACATCTGCAGTGTGGCAGCTTGCTGCCGACGGCAAAGCCGATGCCAACGAACTGCTGACGATTTCAGATCAGACACTGTCGGAACTGGCGGTAAACAGCTATGCTACCATAGGTACCGGCGACAATGCACGCACCATGCAGCTGCTTACCACACCTACCGGCAAGTGGGGAGCGGGAGAGATAGACGAAGTATCTACGAGATATGCGGAGTTTAAGATTACCTGTCCTGCCGACTACAAGTTTGCTGCCGACAAGATATCCTACTATGTGAGCGGCAGAGGCGGTTCGGCTGTGAGCTATCACGCCTATTACAGCACCGACAAGGACTTTGCCGGAGCCGTGCTCATGGACGAAAAGGTGAATATGGCAAAAGACACACCTACACTCGTGGAGTGCAACCTTACGCGTGAAATAGAGGAGGGACAGTCGCTGTACGTGCGCCTGTACCCTTGGTATAACGGACAGTCGGCAGAGGCAAGCGGAAAATACCTCTGTCTGTCGGGAATGACCATACACGGCATGGCTACAAAAGCCGGCGGCGTGGCAGTAAACTATACCGGTACGGTGTCGTATAAGCTTGTAGATGCCGAGCCTGTATTTGCCCCGGAGGAGATGACTGTGGGCTTTGTCGGCAAGACGGTGAGCTACGGCTCGCAGCTTACGGTAAGCGACAATGGCGGATGTACATGGAGCGGAACGACAGAGAACGGAAAGACACAGACAAAGGTGGCTAATGTGAGCGGCACATCGCTGCCGTCATCGGCAACCGATGCCAATACAATAGTATATACGCTTACACCGGAAGACGGCGTGGTGTTCACACCATCTAAGGTATCGTTCCAGGCTGCACGCTACGGTACCGATGGCGGCACCATAACAGCCGTGATAAGCGGCATGGGAAAGGCTGATATATGCAGCAACGCAGGTATCAACCGTTCCGGCAAGTCGCTTCCGCTTACCGAAATAAGCAGCGAAGTGTCGGGCGTGGCAGCCGATGCAGCCAATCCACTGAAGCTCGCCATATCGGTGTTAGGACTTGGCAACAACAAGAACGTGGGTATCAATGACATCGTGATAGAGGGCACAATGCAGGGCACCATCAATGCGTCAGTGAAATATTCGTTGGCACTGGCTGTGGAGCCTGCCGATGCAGGAACGGTGACGGCTGACCCGGACATGAGTGCCTACAAGGAAGGAACGGAGGTAACCCTCACGGCAAAGCGCAACTTCGGCTACCGCTTCAAGGAGTGGCAGGTGGACGGCGCAACAGCCGGAACAAGCGAGAAATTCGCTTTGAAGATGGATGCAAACAAGAGCGTCACCGCTGTATTCACACCCATACCGGTGTATACGGTGAGCACATCGTGTACGAACGATGCAGAGCTGTCGATAGGCAGCGTGACGCTGTCACCCAACGACAACGGCGGACGATATGAAGAGGGAAGCGTGGTGACAGCCACAGCCAACGAATCGCGCATACTGAAGTTCATGCAATGGACCGACGGAATGGAGAACGCTGGAACAAAGGCCGTACGCTCGTTTACTGTAAACGGTGACATGCACATCGTGGCAGACTACGAGGTACAGGACTTCGTGGCAGTGTTCGACGCATCGGCAACGCAGTCGTACGCTTACAGCACATCAACAAACTATCCATTCCCTGCCGACCTTACATGGGATAACGACAGGGCGGCAACGGCTTGCGTGGTAAGACTGAGCGACGGAACGCCTGCCTACAGCCAATCGACAGGTACACCCGTGGTGAGAAACCGTGAAGGAGTGGTGATGGCCGGCATAAACGGTCTTTACCAGAACGGATATGACACGAGAGACATTGCATGGCAGTATAAGTTCTCAACCAAAGGATTTACGGAAGTAACCTTCAATGCCGACATGGCAGCCAAGAACGCTGCAGCAAAGAACTACAAAGTGATGTATTCTACCGATGGCACGAACTTCGCTGACGTGGCAAACGCAACATGGAGCATGACGGCAAACGTGATGGTGCCGGTAAGCTTCGCCCTGCCTGCCGACGCTGTAGGCAAGGAAGAGGTGTGGCTTAGAATAACAGGTACGGGAGACGAACTGCTATCAACCTCGTACAGCTTCACGGAGATGTTTGACGGGCTGAAATATACGTCACACTCAGAGTCGGGACTGGGCAACGTCTATGTGCTCGGAACGGCGGAGGTGGCTGACGACAATGTGCCACCCACGGTGACAGCTACGCTTCCGACAAACGGAGCAACGGGTGTGAGCGCATCGGGAAGTATAACGGTATCGTTCGACGAACGCATAAAAGCCGCAGCCGAGACAGCTACTGCTGCTGTTCTGAAAGGCGCCGACGGCGACAAGGAACTTACGCCGGTATGGAATACACGTAGCGTGACATTCAACTATGTGGCACTGAAATACGGAGAAAGCTATACCTTTGTGATGCCCGCAGGATATGCAACCGACCGCTCCGGAAATCCGGCACCGGCTGTTGAGATATCGTTCACTGTGATGGAAAGACAGAAGCCAACGGCACGTATCTTCGACGCCGTAGTGGACAAGACGCTCGACCTCGCTCACGGCGAATACATAGAGGCTACCGAGACAATGCCGAAGCAATACAGATATATCCAGGATGCCATAGACGATGCACCCGCTGACTGCATCCGTCCTTACCTTATATATATAAAGGCTGGATATTACAACGATGCCAACGAGACGTTCTCGTCGAGCTATGGTACAAGATACACATCAACAGCCACAGGCTCCGGAGCTCCCACTGAAACCATACCGGGAGGCAAGAATGCCTATGACGACTGCCGACTGATATATGTGAACAAACCCAACATTCACCTGATAGGTGAGGGCAGGGACAAGGTGACCATTGCTACCGACAGACTGGCAGGAGGAAGCTCAGACTACAGCCGCGTGTGGTATCATGTGAATGCCGCCGCTACGCTCGAGGTGCAGGACAACGCCACCGACTTCTTCATGCAGGGAGTGACGCTCGACAACGAGAACTGGACGATAAAGGCAATGGAAGGTCCGCAGGCACTGGCAATGAACATCACATCAGACCGTGCCGTGTTCGACGATATCAACGCACGTTCGTATCAGGATACGTACAAGAGCAACGGAAAATACAACAGACAGTTCTTCAACAACTCTACAATAGAGGGTGGCGTGGACTTCATATACGGTTCGGGCGACGTCTGGTTCGAGAACTGTACGCTCAACATCAACCGCAAGAGCGGTGGATTCATAGTAGCGCCAAATCATCCCGAGGGCACAAGATGGGGATATGTGTTCAACAACACAACCATAACGACTTCGTACTCGTCAGCCCCCGAAGACTATCAGGTTTATCTCGGTCGCCCGTGGCATGACAGCCCCATCACCGTATTCCTCCACACAAAGATGGAGGTGAAGCCTTACGACGGATATTGGTACCCGACGATGGGAGGCATCCCTAAGCTCTGGGCTGTATATGACATCGTAGACAAGAACGGATACGCCCTCTCGGAGAACTCCATAGAGGATTATTACTACACCTCAAACGGCGAAACAATAAAAGGAAAGGCAAAGAACTACCTCACTGCTGAGGAAGTGGCAATGTATACCGTGGAGAATGCCATGGCCGGTGACGGCACTTCATCGCAGACGGGCGTGTGGAATCCGCTCGAGATAGTGGAGAAGACACATGTGCCGGTATTGTCTCGCGACGGCAATACGGTGACATGGCAGGCTGATGAATATGCAATATGCTATGTTGTGACAGTGGATGGTGTGCCGGCAGCCTTTACAACGGGCACGACCTACGAGATTTCCGGCGGCGGAAAGATTGAGGTGCAGTCGGTGAACGAGCATGGAGCCTTGTCGTCGAAGTCGGAAGTGCTGGATGTGCCTTCTGCCATCAGCTCGCCCGAAATACCGGAGGTGAAGGAAACATCGGAGAAAATGTACAATCTGCTCGGCATGCCGGTGGAAAATCCGGTCAAGGGCATATATATAAAAGGTCACCGCAAGGTGGTTGTGAAGTGATGTGACCTAACAAAAGAAGAGAGGCTGTGCCGTAATAACCATTTACGACACAGCCTCTCTTCTTTTGTTATAACTTTTCTTACAGAATGCTTTTCCTCTTTGCTTTGCCGGCTGATAGATTCCGGCGCAATGTGGATAGTTCAAAATAGCCACCTTCAATATGTATCTTTTTTTTATTGCTGTCCGCTAAAACTCTAAATTGTGCACTTTAGAGTTTTAGCGGACAGCAATAGAATAATATACAGTGTATTTATATTCTGTTGGGAAAACCATATATATAAAACCCAAACAGATGTAAAAGTGGTTTTATATCTGTTTGGGTTAAGCCGTGATGAATTTATAAAGCCGGTGTCCAGGAATCTTTTGTAGTGAAAATTTCCTGAATAGTTACCTTTGCTGCTTCTTTCTTTGTCAGTTGGCGGCTCCATTCCACTCTTCCTGCAGTCTGCGAGCCTTCTCCGTTGTTGTTGTATTCTGCATAGCGGGCAGTTTTCTCGCGTCCTCTCTGCCATTGGTGCCATCCTTCGGGACGTATGTGCTTGCCCATATTGCAGTTCATGAATAGCGTATATCCGTAATCGCGCCACGGTCTGCCGAGATAAACTTTCGTAACGCCATCTTCTGCCGTGAGACGGCAGTTGTTGAAGACGTAACCGTATGCCTGGTCTTGCGGTGTGGAGGCTGCTGTAATGTAGGAGTTGGCGCGGCTTTTAATCTCACAGTTTTCAAACCATGCCGTGGACGGACCGAAGATAAAGTCGGTTGTGCCCTCTATATAGCATCCGTTGAAGAGCAGTCGTGTACCTGGCGTTCCGGTATAGATGGTGTCCTGATGACCGAGGAAGCGGCAGTTTACGAATACAAGCTTGTCACCTTCTGTGTGCAGGGCAACAGCCTGACCGAGACGTGCCGAATTGTTCTCGATGGTGATGTTGCGGAACGTTATGTTGCTGCCTTCCACCCTTAGCGTATAGCTGCGGAAGGTGCCGATACCCTTGCCTGTGTCAGGATTCTTTATGTTGGCGTGGTCATCGTAGGTAATGATGGTGGCGTCGCGGTCTTCGCCGAGAATCTCGATGTTGGTGAGCCATTGCGGCACAATGAGTTTCTCTTTGTATACGCCTTTCTTTACGAATATTACTTTATGGTAGGTCATGAACGCCCTGCACACTTCAATGGCGTCGGCTATGTTGCGGAACTCTCCGGTGCCGTCGCGTGCCACGATGATGGTGTCGGGATTGTCGTACTTGTTGGCTGCTGATGCTCCGATGGAGAGAATCAGTGTGATTAGAATAAGAAGTGTTTTTTTCATTGCTGATTATAGGGTTTGGTGATTGTTGTTTCTTGCCTTACACATACTTTGGTTATATGCTTTGTCTTACATTATCTGCTTTATCTCTTTCAGGTCGGGAATCTTTTTCAGGCTCTCCACTATCTCCTTCACATCATTACGGTCGTGTATGCGCAGTTCGAGAGTGCCGTCAAATATGTTTTCGTCGCAGGTGATGGTGATGCGCCTTATGTTGATGTTCATCTGCTCGGATATTACTTTGGTCACTTCGTTGAGCAGTCCAATGCGGTCGATACCTTTAATATGTATTGTAGCATCGAAGTATAGTTTGCGGTGCATGTCCCATTTTGCATCGAGAATACGGTTGCCGAAACTCGATTTCAGTTTGGCTGCCACGGGGCATGAACGCTTGTGTATTTCTATTTGCTTCTTGGTGTCTATGAAGCCGAGGATGTCGTCACCTGGGATGGGATGACAGCAGTCTACAAACTTGTACTGCCCGATGTTTTCGTCGGTGATGAAGATAGGCTTCTTGCGGTTGAACTTTTCGGGAACGATGAACAGCTTGTTCTGTGGTTCCTCCTCTTTCTTTCCTTTGTCCGACTTTATGAATGGCACGTACTTGCGCCAACCTCCGCCTTTTGCTGTCTTGCTCTTCTTGCCTTTCAGTTCGTCGAGGTCTTTCTCTCCGAGTATTATTGTCTTGTCGCCGAGAGCTTGGAAGAAGTTCTCTCGTTTTTCCACATCGTGGAAGCTTGCGAGCAGGTCGGCTGTAGCCCCTGTGTAGCTTATGTCGTTCTTCTTGAGGAAAGCCATGAGCGTCTCTTCTCCCTGTCTTTGCACCTCTCGGTTGTCGCGTCGCAGAATGGCTTCAATCTTTGCTTTAGCCTTTGCTGTGGTGGCGAAGTTTATCCATGCCGGTTGCACGTGTTGTGATTTCGATGTAAGTATTTCCACCTGATCGCCGCTTTGCAGCTTGTGCGACAGCGGTACGAGCTTGTGATTTACTTTTGCACCGATGCAGTGGCTTCCGAGAAAGGTGTGTATGGAGAATGCGAAGTCGAGTGCCGTACATCCTGTGGGCATGGTTTTTATTTCGCCCTTTGGCGTGAAGACGAAGATTTCGGAAGCAAACAGGTTCAGCTTTATGGCATCGAGGAAGTCCATGGCATTTGGCTGCGGGTCATCGAGAATCTCCTTTATGGTGTGCAGCCAGTCGTTCAGTTCGCCTTCCTCTTCATTCATTTCTATGTTTCCATCCTCCTTGTATTTCCAGTGTGCGGCAAAGCCTTGTTCTGCCACTTCGTCCATGCGGTCGGAGCGTATCTGCACCTCAATCCATCTTCCCTGCTTCGACATGAGGGTTACATGCAGTGCCTGATAGCCGTTGGCTTTCGGATGGTTTATCCAGTCACGCAGTCTGTCGGGGTGCGACTGATAAATCTTGCTTATGGCAACGTAAATCTTGAAGCATTCGTTTATTTCCTCTTCGCGTTTTTTCGGCGTAAAGATGATTCTTACAGCAAGGATATCGTAAATCTCGTCAAAGGTTACGTGCTTTGTCTGCATTTTGTGCCAGATGGAGTAGGGGCTTTTCACCCTTTCCTTAATGACATAGTCGATGCCCATCTCTTTGAGCGACTCCTCTATGGGTGCCGTAAACAAGTCGAATAAGGTGTGTCGTGAATCTCTTGTCGATGCCAGCTTTTGAATTATCGACGCATATTGATCGGGGTGTTCGTAGCGGAAGCTAAGGTCTTCCAGCTCTGTCTTTATCTTGTATAGTCCGAGTCGGTTTGCCAGCGGGGCATATATGTAGAGCGTTTCGCCGGCTATTTTGTATTGTTTGTTAGCGGGTTGGCTTTCGAGAGTGCGCATGTTGTGCAGGCGGTCGCATATCTTTATGAGGATCACTCTTATGTCATCGCTCATGGTAAGTAGCAGTTTCTTGAAGTTTTCTGCCTGTGCCGATGCCTGTTCGCCGAAGATGCCGCCGCTTATCTTTGTCAGTCCGTCTACTATCTGTGCCACCTTCGGTCCGAAGATGTTTTCTATGTCTTCTGTTGTGTAGTCGGTATCTTCAACCACGTCGTGCAGCAGTGCTGCGCAGATGCTTGTTGAACCGAGCCCAACCTCGCGGCACGCTATCATTGCCACGGCTATGGGGTGCATTATGTACGGTTCGCCGGATAATCGTCTTACGCCTTTGTGGGCTTGCCGCGCGAAGTTGAACGCTTTTGTTATTATGTCCACCTTCTTGCGGTGTCGTGAAGCCATGTATGTATCTATTAATTCCTGAAATGCCTCATTGATCATTTTGGCATCGGCTTCCTCTTTTTTTATTTGTTCGTCGTCCATACCTGTATCCTCCTTTTTTGTCTTGCTCGTCTTCCTTATTATCTTACTCTCAACTTTTTGCCGGCTCTGATGTTCGTGCCTTTTATGTTGTTGAGCTTTTTCAGCTTTGCCACAGTTGTGCCATGGCGTTTGGCTATTTCGGACAGTGTCTGTCCGCTCCTTATGGTTATGGTTTTTGCTGAAGCACTGCTTCTTGATGTGCGTCTGCTTCTTGATGTCCTGCTGTTTTTGCTTGCCGCTGTCTGCGGTATGTCGTTCACCTCAACCACCGGACGCTTGCCCAGCAACTTGTCGGTCTTGTGGTTGTATATTTCTTCCTCGTTGTCTATGAATTTTCCTATGTCTGTCTGCGCCAGTCTTATTGCCGATTTCTCCGTCGCTCCCGGCACGATATCTCTCCGATAGGATGGGTTGAGAGCTCTCAACTGCTCTATGTCTATATTGCATACGGCAGCAATCTGCTCCAGATGCACATTGCGTGACACCATCACGGTGTCAGTCTTTGCCGGCAGCCTTGTAGTCATCGGACAGATATTGTGATCGCAATAGTAGGTCATGATGTAGTTGGCAGCGATAAAGGCGGGTACATATCCTCTTGTTTCTCTTGGCAGATATGGATAAATGTGCCAGTAGTCACGTTCACCGTTGGAGCGTCTTATGGCTTTGTTTATTTGTTCCGGACCGCAGTTGTATGCAGCGATTACGAGATTCCAGTCGCCGAAAATCTTGTAGAGGTCACTCAGAAAATGGGCAGCGGCATATGATGCCTTCAGAGGGTCGCGTCTTTCGTCCACGAGCGAGTTTACGTTGAGACCGTACTGCTTGCCTGTTGCCAGCATAAACTGCCACAAACCTGTTGCTCCTACGCGCGATACCGCCGTCGGGTTAAGCGCCGATTCTATTATCGGCAAATATTTCAGTTCAAGTGGTAGGTTGTATGCTTCGAGGGCTTCCTCAAAGATGGGCATGTAGAAGTTGCAGGCTCCGAGCATATAGCTCACCGAATGGCGCAGGCGTCCGCTGTAGCGGTCGATGAATTTCTGTACCACATCGTTGTGCGGCATCTCTATAATAGACGGTATTCTGCTCAGTCTGTCTATGTATATTTCTTTATCGAAGGTAGGATTTATGTCTTTCATGCGGCAGTCTTCGTCTTCCTCCAGATAGTTTTTAGACAAATATAGGTTCATCAGACTGTCGAGTTCATAGTTCATGGCCTCGGGGAAAGCCACAACCTCATCGTCGTTGTTGTCATCATTCGTTCCCGTTGTGCCGCCGTCATCTTCCGTTACGGCAGTAGCGGTCGCCTCTTCTGTGGCGTCTTCCTGTGCCATCGCGATGTGGTTTCCTCCCAGAGTTATTGTCAATGTCAGCAGTAGTATTTTCTTGTTCATCTATTCTGAATAAGTGATTGAAGTATAATAAAGGTAAGATATTGTCTTAGAAGTTCAGACTGCATTGCAGTCCCAGTGCCGACGATGCGTCTATGGTATTGCGTGAGCTTTTCCCGCCTATTATGGCAGGAGCTACTTTCATGCTAAGGTCTTTTGATATGTCGAATTCCGACAGTTCGGCGTCCACGTAAGCATCAATTACAGAAAGGGCGTACACTCCTATCAGACAGAAGAAGCTCATGTCGCGCCATCTTCGGAACTTGTCTTTCCTGCTTTTGAAGAGTGTCTTATAGCGTTCTTCGTTCGAACTGTCTATTTTTCTGCCGAGGTGCAGGAATTTGTTGTAGCTTTCCGTTGTCGGATCATCGTCCATTATGTCGAGATAAGCCTGCGAGTAGTCTTTATACATCATGTTGTTCCAGTTCATGGCATACAGACATCCCATCATTCCGCCATAGAAGATGGGCAACTTCCAGTACTTCCTGTTGTATATCTGTCCTGCACCGGGCAGTACCATTGCGAGCCATAGTGCCCTTTGCGGATTGGGCTTCCATGTTTCCCAGTCGCGTTTTTCTTTTTTCTTCACAGCCGAATCGCCCGGCGTCAGTGTTCTGTGCTTCTTTGCTCTTGCCGACATTACGGGCAAGGTATCGGCAACGGCTGTCATCTCTTTGATGCTGTCACTTGCCGCCAGGAGAGTCTCTTCCATTGCGGCAATATTCTTTGCTGCGATATCCGTGCTGTTCTGTGCCGCTAAGCCCACGACACCGGTGACGAGCATGAAGACTGCCGCCAACCATCTCATAGCCGATGTCATTATGTTGCGTATCAAAGTGTTGTCCTCCTTAGCCGTTATTGCCTTGATACACTATCCAAAGCGTTCATTATGCGTTCCAGTTCGTTCTCGTTGGCAAAAGAAATGCTTATCTTTCCTTTTCCTTTTGGAGAGCACGTCATTTGCACTTTGGTCTGGAAAAATTTAGACAGTCGTTCTTTCAGTATGGCAAATTCTTCCGGCAGCTGTGCCTGTGCGGCTATTTTTTTTCTTGCTGTCTGCACATCCTCGCCGTTCTTCAGCATGTTTACCATCTCTTCCACTTTCCTTACAGAGTATCCGTTCTTCTGTATTTCCTTGAAGAGCTTTATCTGTACGCTTGGGCTGTCGATGGCAAGCAGTGCCCTTGCGTGTCCCATGTCTATTTCCTTGTTTTTGAGAGCCATCTGCACTTGTGCCGGCAGTCGGAGCAGTCTCATGTAGTTTGTTACAGCGGTACGGCTTTTTCCCACCCTTTCCGAAATTTTCTCCTGCGTCATTCCCGTTGTTTCGGCGAGATGCTCGTATGCGAGAGCTATTTCTATTGCGTTGAGGTCTTCGCGCTGTATGTTCTCCACGAGTGCCATTTCCATGGCGCTTTCGTCCTCTACGGTGCGTATGTAAGCCGGAATTGTTGTTAGTCCCGCCATTTGCGAGGCTCTCCATCTTCTTTCGCCTGCTATTATCTGATATCGTCCGTCGGCAGTCTGTCTTAGCGTGATGGGTTGTATGATGCCCACCTCACGGATGCTGTTGGCGAGTTCAGTGAGAGCTGTTTCATCGAATTCTCTTCGCGGCTGGTTGGGATTGGGCTCTATTTGTGTCACGGCAATCTCGTTTAGGTTCGACGAGCCTTGTGTGCTCACTTCCCCTGTGTTTATCAGCGCGTCAAGTCCGCGTCCGTTGCCTATGTCGTCAAGACCTCTTCCCAATACGCTCTTGTTATATTTCTTGTGTACTGCCATTTCTTTGTTCTTTGGAATTGTAGGTTCTTGTTTGGTGTTTTTCCTTCAGGTTTTCAGCCGTCTATTGTAGCGTCCGTTCCTGTTTTTCTTTCACCGTTCTGTATTATCTCCTTGGCCAGGGCGAGGTGGTTCTTGCTTCCTGTAGAGTCCGCATCGTACAATATTACCGGCAGACCGTGGCTCGGGCTTTCACTGAGTTTCACGTTACGTTGTATAACAGTCTTGAATACGAGTTCCTGGAAATGTCGTTTCACCTCATCGTAAATCTGGTTGGCCAGTCTTAGGCGTGAGTCGTACATGGTCAGCAGGAAACCTTCTATTTCGAGCCTTGGGTTCAGTTTGCTCTTTATTATTTTTATGGTGTTGAGCAGTTTGCTGATACCTTCGAGGGCAAAATATTCGCATTGTACCGGGATTATCACAGAGTCGGCAGCTGTGAGTGAGTTTACGGTTATAAGCCCCAGCGACGGACTGCAGTCTATCAGTATGTAGTCGTATTCGTTCCTTACTCCGTCGAGCAGATTTTTCAGTACCTTTTCCCTGTCGTTGAGGTTAAGCATTTCAATTTCCGCTCCCACGAGATCTATGTGACTTGGTATTATGTCGAGGTTGTCAATGTCGGTAGTGTATATTGCTTCGTGTATGTCGGTTTTGTCTATTATGCACTCATACAGCGAGCATTCCACCTTCTGTATGTCCACACCAAGTCCGCTTGAGGCATTGGCTTGTGGGTCGGCGTCTACCACGAGTACGCTTCTTTCGAGTGTTGCGAGCGATGCAGCGAGATTAATTGTTGTAGTGGTTTTGCCTACTCCGCCTTTCTGATTTGCTAAAGCTATTATTTTCCCCATTCCTGAAGTTTTTATGGTAAAAACGTAGTAATCCTTGTTACCTTTAGGGTGCAAAGTTACATATTTTATGTGAGAACGACGAAAAACTTGTCGGAGTTTTAATACGTAAAGCTCATTATAGCGTCTCATTATAGCGTCTCTTATAACGCTTCGGTCAGCCCAATCCGGCATTCTGCCCGCTTTTGATGCGAATGCCGTCCTTTTGTCGGTTCTTGTGTTTCGTTCGCTCCGGGCTTTCTGTACGATGGCGTATCATGTGGCAGTTGCCCTGCCATGCACTACAGTCCTTCCCTGTAATCTTGCGGTGAGCGTCCTGTTATCTGTCTGAACAGACGGCAGAAGTATGTCGGCGAACTGTATCCAAGGGCGAAAGATATTTCCTTCACGGAGCACTTGTCTGTGATGAGCATCAGTTGGGCCCTCTCCATCTTCTTGCGGTTTATATATTTAAGTGGAGACAGTCCAAAGCTTCGTTTAAAAATCTTTATGAGATAGTGTTTTGTAACGCATGCCACATCTGCCAGCTCGTCTATGGAGATGTCGCTGTATATGTTGTTGTTTATGTGTTGCATCACCCTTGTCAGTCTCTTGTCGTAAGTCCAGTTCCGTGGCTGTGCCGTGGTCATGAATCTTGAGAAGAGAACCATTATACATCCCCTTACGAAGAGCTTTTCGTGTAGAGGCATGCTTATGTAACGCCGCACGTTTATGTCCAGTGTGGTTTCATTGTCGTACGTGGTGGGGTCGCTCCCCGGCAGCCGTGCTTCGGGGTGTTGCAGGCATAGTGTCTTCATGAGCATGAGGTCGGTTTCGGTTGCCTCGACTTCTGTGGGCAGCTTATAGAAGTCGAAGAGGTCGGTCTCGTTTTTCAGTTCCTCATATACGTGCATATAATAATGTGTGAACACCCCTTCGCACTCGTAGCTGTGCAATGTACCGGCAGGTATGATGTAGAGGTGGTTGGGAGTGAGTTCTACACAGCCGTCGGGCATTATCACTTTTGCTTTTCCTTCGGTAACGAGGAATATTCGTGTGAATGGCGACATTACGTTCTTCCAGTTCCAGTTTCCGTTGTGATGTGCGCAGCCCATGTTGAGCATCAGCAGATTGGGGTATTCTAAGGGAATGTTCATGGCTATCTCCGTGTTGAAAATAACAGCCCTGATGCCGAAAGAT
>CAMTJK010000035.1 GCA_947072805.1 uncultured Prevotella sp. | reverse complement strand
CGACCCACTTTGATTAACAAATATTTACACCTAGAATGCCGGATTTAAAAATGTTAAATTCGACCAAATATCTTTACAAATTAACTTTCATTAAGTGCAGTTACAAACGCCAATTTCTATTCATTTAAACCACAATATGTCATTATATTTCGGGAAACCATTGTCTATGTACTTTGCAGATGATGCCAATTAAATGCCATAGGACAACATTGTATGATTATTAGATAATAAAGTATAGCATGTTTATATGGATAATGATTAATTTTGTATTAAAATAAGTACAAATTATGATGATAGAATTGTTAGGCGTGCTTCGGCATGGTTGTGTGATGACCTGGCGCAGGCTTGGAATATGTAAAGAAAGAAGCGGAGTGATGCTGCCTCTTGCTATGTTATTCGTCTTTTTGTTTGTCTTGCAGCCTGTGACGGCTCGTAAGAAGGTACTTTTTATCGGTGATTCCGTGACAGACGGAGGGTGGGGGCGCAGCGGAGGCAGTGCTCTTGCTACAGACGAGAGGAACAGGTGGGACTTGAATCACATTTTCGGACACAGCTATATGATGCTTTGTGCGGCTCGCATCATGAACGATTATCCGGAGTATGACCTTGAATTTATGAATCGGGGCATCAGCGGTGACGACCTTGATTGTCTGGAAGCAAGGTGGGAGAACGATGCCGTAAAGTTGAAGCCCGATGTGCTCTCGCTGCTCATTGGAACCAACGATGTACAGTATCATCTTGACAGTGGCAGACAGTCGTTCGATTATAACGGCTGGGAGCGTCGTTATCGTTCGTTGCTCAACCGTGTGCTTGCCGTAAGTCCCGAGGTAAAATTTGTGCTTTGTGCGCCGTTTGTGGCAAAGACGGGGACGGTGGGTGCGCAAAAGACATTTGCCCTCCGAGACAGTATGATTCATCGTCTGTCGGACATCGTCAGCAATATATCACGCGACTATAATGCCGTGTTTATAGATTTCGGAAAACTTTTTGAGAGTCAGAAGACAGACCATCCGTTGGTACCCATGAAGCATTGGGTGTGGGATGGCATTCATCCTACCGCTGCCGGTCATCAGCTGATGGCAGATATGTGGCTGGACAGCTGTGCCGCCTTGTTGCGCAGTGACAACCGAACTACCATAACCGTGACGCGCGACCTCCTTGAGCAGTGTCCCGAGGGTCCTTTTGAAGCCAGTTGGCAGTCGATAGCCGAGCATTATCGCACGCCGGAATGGTTTAAGGACGCCAAGTTCGGTATTTTCATACATTGGGGCGTATACAGTGTGGCAGCCCAGGGTAGCGAATGGTATCCCAAGCACATGTATAACGGACTGTCCAAGTCGCATCACAGCAAGTGGGGCAGCCAGACACGCTTTGGTTACAAGGACTTTATCCCGATGTTCAAGGCGGAGAAGTTCGATCCGCAGGAATGGGCGAAGCTTTTCAGAGAAGCCGGTGCCCGGTACGTCATTCCCACGGCCGAGCATCATGATGGTTTTGCCATGTACGACAGCAAGCTTACGCGCTGGAATGCCAGACAGATGGGGCCTTGCCGTGACGTTATAGGTGACCTTGCCCAGGCGGTGCGTGCAGAGGGTATGCGCTTTGGCGTGTCGAACCATCGTATAGAGAACTGGGACTTCATGTACCCGATGTCAATGCCGGAAGATTCTACAGACCTCTTCCTGCCGGAATATGCCGAATTGTATGGTCCGCCGCAGAAGCCGGTGTTGCAGAGCGGTATGGGACCGAAAGCCGTGACCGTGACTGCCGACGGCGGAGCCACAGAAGCAGCCATGCGTGCTGGTGGAATGGAGGGACGTCATCCGCAGAGTGATGCATTCCTTAACGAGTGGCAGTTGCGCGTTATGGAAATTATCGATTGCTATAAGCCCGACCTCTTATACTTTGACAATGGCATCAACTACCGTTCGCTCGACCCATGGAAGTTGCGAATAGCGCGTTATTACTATAACAGTGCCTATGGCTGGCAGAAGGAAGTGAGCATACAGTCGAAGTCGCAGGCTTATCTGGCAGGCAGCATCCGCGACTTCGAGCGCGAGAGCCGTGCCCCGCGCAAGCCCTACAGCTCTTATTGGCAGGTGGACGAGCCTATAGGTAACAAGTTCGGTTATGTGGAGGGATTGAAGGTGCAGAGTGCCGACGGGATTATTCGCAATCTTGTGGACAACATCTCATGCGGAGGCAATCTGTGTCTGAACATATCTCCTATGAGCGACGGCAGCATACCGGAGAATCAGCAGAATGTGCTGAAAGCCATCGGGCGCTGGCTGAACAAGTACGGTGAGGCAGTATATTCCACCCGTACCTATTCCACCTTCGGCGAGGGCAGCGACATCAGATATACTTGCAAGGGCGACAATACGGTGTACGTGTTTGTGAGAAACAGAGGCAAGCGCAGTTTCACGCTGAAGGGAGTGCCCAGCAGCAGGGTAAAGTGCATAGTGTGTCTGGCTGACAATAAGAAAACGGACTATACCGCTACAGATGATGCTGTAGTTGTGGAGACGCCCATGGAAAAGTATGATGACATCATTGTGGCATTCAGAATAGAACTTAAATCCAAGTAGAAGGATATTGAAATCGCTGTCACTACTGTTAGTGCAGCTCTAAAGACCTGCTCGGACCGGTGAAAATACTTGTATACAAGTAGGCGGAAATACCGTCCGCCGGCGGATAGGTTACATATTGCAACATAAAAACCATTCATTTAGCCATTTTTAGGTAAAAAGGTGAATGGTTTTTATTTTTCGGTATCTTTTTTTTTGTACTTTTGCAGCGTCTTTCAGATACGATTAAAACTATATTTATTTCACCGATGAGAAGTGTTGCCCGACGTAAGCGAGTAAAGGTAATTTTACAATTGGTATTATGCATCTTTCTGTTGAGCACGACGGTTGCAATGGCACAGTCAGCCGACAACAACGATTCAACGAAAATGACATCTGCAGACACTTCGGCAGTGGCCGTTACCGACTCTGCCGCAAGTGCAAGTTATAGTAAAACACTGATGGAAGCCGACGAAGAAGCCGACATTATGGCAGAAGAGAGCACCGGCTTCCACAAAGTTCTCAAACAGAAATTCATAGAAGGAACAGCCGGCTTCATGTCGCTTGTGGCAGTGGCTCTTGTGCTCGGACTTGCATTCTGCATAGAGCGCATCATCTATCTGTCCCTCTCGGAGATAAATGCCAAACGCCTTATGGAAGACATCGACCGCCTTGTGGAGGCAGGCGACATAGAAGGCGCAAAGGATATATGCCGCAATACGCGTGGTCCTGTTGCTTCCATCTGCTATCAGGGACTGTTGCGCATAAGCGAAACGATAGACAATATCGAACGCTCCATAGTGGCTTACGGCTCGGTGCAGTCGGCCAATCTTGAGCGCGGATGCTCATGGATAACGCTGTTCATATCCATTGCCCCGTCGCTGGGCTTTCTCGGTACGGTGATAGGCATGGTGATGGCATTCGACCAGATTCGTCTTGCCGGAGATATAAGTGCCACCGTCGTGGCTTCGGGCATGAAGGTGGCTCTTATCACCACCATATTCGGTATAATAGTTGCCATTGTGCTGCAACTGTTCTACAACTATATCCTCTCGAAGATAGAGCATATCACGTCGCAGATGGAAGAATCGTCGATAGCGTTGCTCGACATGATAATGAAATTCAAGCTCACCCATGACGCAAAAGATGGCAGCGAAAGGCAACAGAAACAGTAGGCTGATGAAAATGTCGCACCGTATACTCGCGGTTCTTGTGACATTGACGGTGATTCTTTTCGGCGCATTTTATGCCGTGGGCAACGATATGCCGTATTACGACAATCCGCAGTTCAGCGCACCGCTGCTCACGGATGTCATACTGCTGTTTATATACATCCTTTTCTTCACTCTTCTTATTCTTACCGCATTGTCTGCCGCACGCGAGATAATGATACGCGCCAAAGATGACAGGATAGGCAACGGCGTGCCCACAGGCAGGATAGCATGGGGCGTGATGGTCTTTTTTGTGCTTACGCTGGCCATAACGTTTGCATGCGGCTCCACCGCACCTATACATGTAAACGGACGTATGTTCGCTTCGGCTGTATGGCTGCGCCTTACCGATATGTTCATCTATACTTCCATCGTTCTCATCTCTGTAGCCCTCATTGCCGTTGCTGTGGGAGCTACCGGACTAAACCGTAAGATAAAAGGCAGATTCGGCAGATAGCGTATGATAAAGAAGAGGTTCCGACACATCGTTCCTTCGCTGAACACAACATCGACGGCAGACATATCCTTCATGCTGCTCATCTTCTTTCTTGTCACGACATCCATTGACAACGAAAAGGGTGTGGCGCGACGCTTGCCGCCTCCGCCTGACGTTACGGAGCACAGCGTACTTACCGTAAAGGAGCGTAATGTGCTGCGCGTGGCAGTGTCGGCCGACGGTAACATTACATGTGAAGACAGCGCAATAAGCCTCCGGCAGCTACAGCAACGCGTGGAAACGTTTGTAGACAACCGCAACAATGATGTGACGCTGCCTGAAAAGCATGTGCGCGAAGTGCCTCTGCTGGGCAAGTGTGTGGTTTCGGATGCTCATGTGATATCGCTGGAAGTGAGCAGGGAAGCCGATTACAACAGTTATTTTCATGTACAGGAGACTATTGTGGCGGCATATTCGGCTCTGCGTGACCGCCTTTCGCGCCGCAAGTTCGGACATCCCTATGCCGAGTGTACGACGGAAGAGCGGGAGGCGCTGGCAAAATGCTATCCGCAGAGAATATCCGAAACGGAGCCCGACGGCGAAGGAGGTGAACCATGAGCATGTTTTCGAGAAACAAAAGGCGTCTTAGTGCCGACTTGAATACGGCTTCGCTGCCCGACCTCATCTTTACGGTGCTCTTTTTCTTCATGATTGTGACCAACATGAAACACGACGAGCTGAAGGTGAACCTGCGGATGCCGGAAGGAAAACAGCTGGAGAAACTCACCAACAAGTCCAATACCTTATATATATATATAGGACAGACTACCCGTGACAGGAGTGACAACGGTACCGAAAGCGTGTGCATGCAGGTGAACGACAGATATGTAGCCATCGAAGAACTGGCATGCTACGTGCAGGATGTGCGCTCGAGAATGTCGCCTGAAGACCAGAAGAATATGAAAGTTAGTATCAAGGCGGACAGAAATGCACCGATGGGATTCGTGAACGATGTGAAGCAGATTCTGCGCTCGTCTTATGTCCTCGATATAGTATATTCGGCGGAAACGGAAAGACAACGTTAGAAATTATAAGGAAAAACGCAATATTACTTACAATCTTTTTGTACGAATCGGAATTTTGTCTTATCTTTGCCTTGAATATGCGGCGTCGTATTTTGCCGCCAAATAAGACACAGACAAATGGCATACCAAAGAATGGACAAGCTCGACAAACAGATTCTGCGGCTCATAGCAGAAGATGCAAGAATCCCGTTTCTCGAGGTGGCACGCGCTTGCAACGTGAGCGGTGCAGCAATACACCAACGTATCCAGAAGCTGACCAATATGGGCATATTGAGAGGCTCGCAGTTTGTAATCGATCCTGAAAAAATAGGCTATGAGACTTGTGCCTATATAGGTCTGAACCTAAAGAATCCGGAGAATTTCGATGTTGTCGTGGATGCTTTGAAGAACATTCCCGAAGTGGTAGAGTGTCATTATACCACAGGCGACTTCGATATGTTCATTAAAATATATGCCCTCAACAACCATCACCTCCTTAATATCATCCACGACAAGCTGCAGCCTCTGGGACTGGCACGTAGCGAAACAATCATTTCGTTTAATTCTGCCATCGACCGACAGCTGCCCATCATGGATTTTCCGGTAAGTGATGACGATGATCTGAACGAATGACACCGGAAACAAGACGGTAAGGGCGTGGCGGAGCGCTCAAACTTTTATTATATCTGGAGCTGCATAGGGCACATGGGTGCTCTTTATTTTCCACTCCTGTGGATATAAGTTGTTGGCGCGATTGCCAATATTCTTCATAAAACCAAGCACGGCATTGCGGTATGTCACGAGAACAATACCCTTTGGCGTGCTTTCTGGTAATGTTATGGCTTCCTTCCTAAGATAATCTATGGCTTGACAATAGTCGAGTTCCACGCAATGAAAGGCTTCTCTGCGCAAGTCGGTGGAGAGTGCAAGCGCCTGGCACGGAATGATGTCACGCCCCTTGATGCGCCCAACAGCCACTCCGGCTGACAGAATGTGCAGGCGTGACGAAGCGAAGTCGTACAGGTTGCATATACTTTCGGGCAACGCCCAAATCTCATCTCCACTTGTTCTTGTATTGTAATTGCCTTTAAGAAAATCGGATGGCTTGATGCTGTGGCTTTCTGCACTCTTGTTTCTCTTTTTGTTGAGGGCTTGAGCCTTGTCACGTTTTGCTGTTATGGGTGCGTCGTCATCCTTTTTAAGTACGGCAAGAAAGAGCCCCTCACCTTTGGTGCAGCCCGGAATGAAGCGGTAGACCGGTGCATCGAATCCGTCAAGCAGTGAACCTTGTATACCCCATGAACCTTCTGTGTCTACCGGAAGCACTTCTGCGCCGTACTCATTGCAGAAGTGTCGTATGTTTTCCTCGTCTTCTTTCGTGTTGAATGTGCATGTAGAGTAAATCAATATTCCGCCGGGGCGCAGACATTGCCATGCCGATGCTACAATCTCCCGCTGCAGTCTGCTGCATTGTTCCACATTCCTTACGCTCCATTCCTCTATGGCGGCATTGTCCTTACGGAACATTCCCTCACCCGAGCAAGGCACATCACACAGAATAACGTCGAACGAAAGTCCTGATGCGACATAATCTTTCGGAAAATTGTTTGTCACGATAACGTTGGAATATCCCCATTTGCTTATGTTTTCAGCAAGAATCTGTGCCCTTGGCTTCATTGGCTCGTTGCTCATGAGCGTACTTCCTTCGGGAAGGGCAGCAATGGCTGCCGTCGATTTGCCTCCGGGAGCGGCGCAGAGGTCAAGCATGTCTGACGGCTTCTTCACATATTGGCTGATAACGCGGTGGATGAACATGGACGAAGCTTCCTGTACGTAATACCATCCGGAATGCAGGAAAGGGTCGAAGGTGAAGTTCGGACGGTTCTTCATGTAATATCCGTTCTCACACCAGGGCACACTTTCGGCATTATTGGCTGCTGTGTTACACTTCTTTCTGTTTATGCGTATGCTTACAGACGCCTCCTCGTCGAGTGCTTCACGGAAGCGTCGATACATCTCGTCGCCCATGATAAGGCGCGTATTCACTTCGAAAATGTCGGGTAATGTCATATCAGAAAAACTCTTCGCTATTGTCGGTAGCGTTGTCTTCATTTGGCTTGGGTCGCGGTGGAGTTGTCAGCTTTCCCTCATTGTCAAACATTCCGTAGGTCGTACGGAGCACGATGAACTCCGTCCGGCGGTTCAGCTGGTTGCATATCTCCTGCTTTTCCTCGTCGAGTGTCTTTATGAAGTCTTCGGTAAGAACGTCGCCTTCTTTAAGGAACGTGAATCTTTCTGTCAGCTTCTTCTTTATTGTCTTTGGCTTTTCTTTTCCATAGCCCACCGGCGAGAGGCGGTCGGCAGCGATGCCGTGTTCGGTAAGATATTCCACAACGCTTTCAGCCCTTCTTTGTGACAGAGCCTTGTTGTAAGCTGCCGGTCCGCGATAGTCGCAGTGGGCACTTAGTTCGATGGTTACATTTGGATTTTCGTTGAGCAGCTTTATCAGTTCGTCGAGTGCAGCTGTCGATTCAGGTCTTAGCGTGGCTTTATCGAAATCGTAGAAGATATTGTCGATGAGCACGGGTGCTGTGATGGAGGCAAGCGGGAACTGCAATACATATTCGGTTGATTCCGTAACAGGTTCTACTCGCAGTTGCTCCTTGTGGTTCAGATAACCCTTGCATGTACCGAGGAAGACGTAATCCACATTGGGATTGATTTGTTGGGTGAAGGAGCCGTCGCCTTTCACGCTTAGTTTCATGTTCGTGCCGTCATTTCCCACCATATACACAAGGGCTTCTGGCAGTTCGTAGCCGTCCTGTTCATAAACCCATCCCTTTACGGTCTGTACTATTTCGGGATTTACGAAGCTGTATATGTGATCCCAGCCTTTTCCGTCGCCTCTGTTTGATGAGAAGAAACCTTGGTTGAGCAGTCCTTCGAACGTCATGCCGAAGTCATCGCCTTGCGAATTCAACGGATATCCCGGATGCTCTATCTGCCAGCCGCCGGCGCTGGTGTCCGGCTTGGCTATGTATATGTCAAGTCCGCCCATGCCGGGATGGCCGTCTGACGAGAAATATAGGTCGCCATTGGGTCTGAATGTCGGAAACATCTCGTCGCCTTCCGTGTTTATAGGTGCTCCGAGATTTTCCACACCGCCCATTCCGCTTGTTGTAATGCGTACGCGCCAGATGTCGAGACCGCCCATTCCTCCGGGCATGTCGCTTGTAAAGTAAAGCCATTCGCCGTCGGGCGAGACGGCAGGATGCGCATAGCTCGACAGCGTATCGCGTGTTATGTTCAGTGGGGTAGATTTTCCCCATGCCGCATCAGAGCGTGACGATGTGCATATTGTGGCGTATCTTGGGTATTGTGCGTCGGTGACACATTGGGTGAGATACATTGTCTTACCGTCGGGAGTGAATGAGCACACGCCCTCGTCGTAGCCAGAATTCAGTTCTGAGTCAATGCCTTCAGGCTTTGTCCATTTTCCTTTCTCGTCTTTGGTTGAGACAAAAATGTCGCCGTATTTCGTTCCGGTTATTCCGCTAAGCTCATCGCCTTTCACGTCGTTGCGCGTTGAGGTAAAATAAAGTTGTTCGTTGTCGTCGCCGGCGAGCATTGGGGAATAGTCGGCACGCCGTGAGTTGAAGAAGTTTTCGCGTTTTACAGTATATTGCGAGCCGGCTTCTTTCCATTTCGGTGCCATTTCAGCCGAGCGCAGTCCCGTTTGTGCAAGTTTGTTGCCCGGCAGGCTGTCGAGTGCTATCTTGAAGTTTGCGGCAGCGTCCTTGTAGTTGCCGTTTTTCATCAGCTGTTGTGCAAGGTGCAGATGTGTGATGCTGTCAGCCTGATTATACCTTATGGCGTTGTTGTAGGCGGCGATGGCGCGTTGTGTGTAGTTTATTCTGCGATAACATTCCGCCATTTTCAGCGCACGCTTTCCGCGTGTCGTCCTGTCTTTTGCCGATGTAGCCGAATAAGCTTTCTTGTATTGCGTTGCAGCGTCATAGTATTCGCCGAGGGCATAGAACTTGTCGCCCTTTTTCATGGCAGCTTCAGAGCCGCACGATGTCAGAATCGCTGCGACCGCCGATAATGATAATATAAAGCTAATTATGCGCATACCTTATTATAACGCAAATAAGGTGCTTTTATTGCTTGCTTGTGGTATTGTCGAATGCCAGTCGCCATGTGCAGCCCTCTTTCCACCGGGAGCAGCCGTAGGCGCTATGACCTTTTATTACTGTTCCTGTGTGGCATAGCGGGCATGCGCTTCCCACCGTAATGCCGGCAGAAGCGGTGCTTGTGGCGTTGTTCTTTTGCTTTGCCTCCGTTTTGACAGGCTTTTTTTTCTTCTGCGTTGCTGCCGCGTCACTTTTTTTTGCCTTTGGGGCGAGCTTTTTTTTCAGTTCCTCGTCGGTCATCACAGTGACGCGTCTGTTGCTGTTGTCAGCCAGTACGTCGCTTACTATGTCTGTTATCTGCTGTTTAAGTTCCTCGATAAACAGAGCCGCGTCATATTTTTTGTGCTCTATGTCACGCAGTTTCTTTTCCCAAATGCCGGTAAGTTCGCAGCTTTTCAGCAGTTCTTCGCGTATCAGTCCTATCAGTTCTATGCCGGTGGGGGTGGCAATAAGGTTCTTTCGCTCCCTTTTTATGTAGTGTCGTTTGAACAATGTCTCTATTATTCCTGCCCTGGAAGACGGACGTCCTATGCCGTTCTCCTTTAGTGCGGCTCGCAGTTGTTCGTCTTCAACAAACTTTCCTGCCGTTTCCATTGCCCTTAGCAGTGTTGCTTCGGTGTAGTATTTTGGCGGAGTGGTCCATTTTTCCGTGAGACATGGCTCGTGAGGCCCGCTTTCGCCTTTGGCGAAGGGCGGCAGGGTGCGTTCTTCATCCTCGCGTTGCACTTCTTCTAATGTATCTTCCGGTTTGTCGGAGGCGTAGACGCGTCTCCATCCTGCATCGAGTATGGTTTTTCCTGTCACCTTGAACTCCACGGCATCAACCATGCCGAGCACTGTAGTTGTGGCAAACTTGCAATCGGGGTAGAATGCGCTTATGAATCTGCGTGCCACGAGGTCGTAGACGTGACGTTCCATGTCCGAGAGGTTATTTGCCGGTACTCCGGTCGGAATGATGGCGTGGTGGTCGGTCACTTTCGAAGAGTCGAACACTTTCTTCGATTTCTTCAGCGGCTTGCCTGCGAGTGGCTGCGTCAGTTGTTCGTAACCTTTCAGTCCGGCGAGTGTAGCCTGACATTTGGGGTAGATATCATCGCTAAGATACTGGGTATCGACGCGCGGATATGTGGTGAGCTTCTTTTCGTAGAGGCTCTGTATTATGTTGAGCGTCATTTCCGCGCTCATGGCAAACTTGCTGTTACATTCTACCTGCAGCGATGTGAGGTCGTATAGGTGTGGAGGGGCTTCCGTCCCGTTCTTTTTCTGTATGTCTGTAACTGTAAATGGCTTTCCGGCAATGGTTTCGAACGAGCGTTCGCCTTCCTCTTTCGACGTAAATTTTCCTTTTGTAGCCGTAAAGGTGGTGTTGCGGTAGACGGTGGAGAGAATCCAGTAGGGCTCCGGCGTGAAGTTTTCTATCTCTTTCTGTCTGTTCACTATGAGGGCAAGTGTTGGCGTCTGTACGCGTCCCACGCTCAGCACCTGTCTGTTCTGTCCGTATTTCAGAGTGTACAGTCGTGTGGCGTTCATGCCGAGCAGCCAGTCACCTATTGCGCGGCTCAGTCCGGCGAGGTACAGTGGCTGATAGTCATCCTGCGCCTTCAGTGTCCGGAAGCCTTCTTTTATGGCCTCGTCGGTCATGGAAGATATCCACAGTCGCCTTACCGGACATGTGGCTTTGGCTTTCTGCATCACCCAACGCTGTATCAGTTCACCTTCCTGTCCGGCGTCACCGCAGTTTATTATGCCGTCAGCAGCTTGCATAAGGCGTTCTATTACCTCAAACTGATGTTTTATTCCTTTGTCGTCTATGAGTTTTATGCCGAAGCGTTGCGGTATCATAGGCAGTGCGCCCAGGCTCCATCGCTTCCACATCGGCGTATAGTCGTCGGGCTCTTTCAGTGTACACAGATGACCGAAAGTCCACGTCACCTGATAACCGTTACCCTCCATGTAACCGTCTTTCTGTGTGTTAGCTCCTATGATGCGTGCAATGTCGCGTGCCACGCTGGGCTTTTCTGCTATGCAAACAACCATTTATAATATATGGTAAAGATGAAAAGTGAGATGATGTAAAGCCGTTGGCTTATGCTTCTTAGTATCCGAGATTCTCTCCTACAATAACTACCGTATGGCGTCGCCGCGGTGAATTGCGCAAAAAATGTATGTGGTTGCAGATACAGTCGGTGGAGTTGCAGTTATGGCATACGCCGTCAGCCTTGCATGGCGTCTTTATGTCGAAGCGTGCTGTGTTTATGGGAGCAGCCGTAGAGCGTGCCCTTGCCAGGGCGGCTTCCACATTTTGTGTCACCTTGTTTATTCCTGCTACGAATATTACGTGTTTCGGGCCGAAGGTGATGGCAGCCACGCGGTTGCCGTTGCCGTCAATGTTTACTATCACGCCGTCTTCGCTAATGGCGTTGATGCCCGAGATGTAGAAGTCAGCGCGGAAGGCATTGAGATAAATCTCCTGTGCTTCGTCCCTGTCTTTGGCGAGGTCTCGGTCAAGCAGGGTATAGAGTCCGGTTTCGTGCAGTCTCTTTGTGAGTCCCATGTCACGTATTGTCATTGAGCCGCCCCATGAAACCGTTGCCCCTTTGGGCAGCAGTTCGGTCACCTTGTCTATGGCATCGTTTGCTGTAGGGCAGTAGTATGCGTCCATGTTTCGGCGGTTGAGGTTTTTTATAAGGCGTTGCGCCAGCAGTTCGTTGCGTATTTCAGTGGGTGTCATGATAGTCTGTTTTGTTTGTATTTCAAGTGCTGAGTGCAGCTCTTCTTGTTCGGATATGATGCAAATCGAGTGCAAATATACAGCAAAAATCCGATTTCCCGAATCAAAACATGTCATAATCGCGGTGCGCGGTGCCATAATTGAGTCATTATGCAGCGTGTGTACGTACCCATAACGGCAAGTTGGCATGGCAATCCTTTGCTGTTTCGTGGAATTGTATTAACTTTGCCATCGGTTTAACGACCATTTTCACTGCTTTTTTAAACAAATCATACGCTTTATGAAACAATATCTCGACCTGCTCAACCGCATACTCACCGAGGGAGCGAAGAAAGGCGACCGTACCGGAACAGGCACGCTAAGCGTCTTCGGAAACCAAATGAGGTTCAATCTTGACGACGGCTTTCCGTTGCTCACCACGAAGAAGCTGCATCTCAAGTCAATAATACACGAACTGCTGTGGTTTCTGCGTGGCGACACCAACGTGAGGTATCTGCAGGAAAACGGAGTGAGGATATGGAACGAATGGGCTGACGAGAACGGCGAGCTGGGACCGGTATATGGACATCAGTGGCGCTCATGGCCCGACTACAACGGAGGCACCATCGACCAGATAGCAAACGTTGTGGAGCAGCTGAAGCACAATCCCGACTCGAGGCGTATGATTGTAAGTGCGTGGAATGTGGCTGAGGTGGACAACATGGCATTGCCGCCCTGCCATACGATGTTCCAGTTTTATGTTGCAGACGGACGGCTGAGCCTGCAACTCTACCAGCGTTCGGCTGACACCTTCCTCGGAGTGCCTTTCAACATAGCTTCTTATGCTCTGCTGCTGCAGATGATGGCGCAGGTGACGGGACTGCGTGCGGGTGACTTCATACACACCACAGGCGACACGCATCTATACCTTAATCATATTGAGCAGGCGCGTCTGCAACTCACACGCACGCCGCGCGAACTGCCCAAAATGCGTATCAATCCCGACGTGAAGAGCATCTTCGACTTCCGTTACGAGGATTTCGTACTCGAAGATTACAATCCCTGGCCGCACATCAAGGCAGAAGTTTCCGTATAAAATGTATTTCTGAAAACATGAATATAAGTATCATTGCTGCTGTGGCGCGCAATCGTGCCATTGGCTTCGACAACAAGCTCATCTATTGGCTGCCTAACGACTTGAAGCGTTTCAAGGCTCTCACAACGGGAAACACCATAATAATGGGGCGCAAGACGTTCGAAAGTCTGCCTAAGGGTGCCTTGCCCAACCGCCGTAACGTGGTGCTGAGCCGCAACGTGACAGCTTTTCCCGGCTGCGACACGTACGCTTCGCTCGATGAGGCGTTGGCAACATGCTCTGCCGACGACAATATATATATAATAGGTGGAGCTGCCGTCTATGAGATGGCTTTGCCGTATGCCAACAGGCTATGCCTGACGGAGGTGGATGATACACCCGACAATGCCGATGCTTTCTTTCCCGACTATTCGGACTGGAAAGAAGTGTCGCGCGAAGAACACGACAAAGATGAGCGTCACGCCCACAGATACGCTTTCGCCGATTATGTGAAAGGGTAGGGCTGACGTCAGTAAGCCTCGTCTTTCGTTATCTCCTTGATATCTATTTTCTTTTTGTCAATGGAGTGCCATGCGTATACTATATAAGCAAGTACGAATGGCACGAAGATGCTTACGTATGCCATTGTACGCAGCGTAAACTCGCTGCTGCATGAGTTGGCTATGGTGAGCGAGCTCTGCAGGTCGGCGGTAGATGGATAGAACGCCGTGTTGTTCCATCCTGCGCACAGCAGCAGGGCGAGTACGGTGAGTACCGTGCCGATGCCCGTTGTCCATATACCTTTATAATATGTAGCGGACAGTATGGTGCGTGCTATGCCGTAGAGCACAAGCACTATGCCGGCAACGAGAATCAGGCTTACGTACCACATGGATGTGAGGTTGTTCAGATATTTCATGGCTTCCATTGCTATGATGCCCGTGGCAGCGTCGGCGGCGTAGCCGTCCTTGAGCAGCGTGCGGAGCAGGAAGGCAAGGAAGAAGATGAGGAATGTCACTGTGTTTCCGACGAGTGCGCGGCGGCAACGTGCCCTGATGGTCTCCTCGGCGATGTTGTTGATGAAATACAGCAGACCGAGTATGCGGGCGAGAAAGAACACGGCGAAGCCGAGAATGAGGTTCCATGGGTCGAGCAGGGCGTCGAGACCGTGGCTCGCGTTGGCCCAATGGCTTATGATGGGCAGTGTGCCACCAATGAGATTGTCCTTGTCAATGATGAATTTGCTGCCGTTGAAGAACGTAGCCACCGCGCCGCCGAGAAGCAACGGACCCACAATGCCGTTTACGATGAGGCACCACTGGAACGTGCGAGCACCGAGAAAGTTGCCTATCTTGTTCTGGAACTCGTAGCTTACTGCCTGCAGGACAAACGAGAATAGGATGATCATCCACAGCCAGTAGGCGCCGCCGAAGCTCGTACTGTAAAAGAGAGGAAACGAAGCGAAGAATGCGCCGCCGAAGGTAACGAGCGTGGTAAACGTAAACTCCCATTTCCTGCCGGTGGAATTGACGAGCAGACGACGCTCTTCGTCTGTGTGACCTATGGAAAACAGCAGTGAATTGCCTCCCTGTACAAACAACAGAAACACGAGAATGGCTCCAAGCAGCGAAACCAGAAACCACCAATATTGTTGCAATAATTCGTATGTCATAACTGTATTGTTTAATTTTTTTGTTCTTATTACATTCCGTTTATCTTGTCATGCAGGCATCATTGCTTCGTGCCGCTGTCCTGCATTTTTTTCGGTCCTTTCTTTATCTGCTTCAGCAGTATGCTTACTTCCACTGCAAGCAGGGTGGTGAAGAGCGCGAGGAAGATGAAGAAGGTTAGCGCAACGCTACCCGAGCCTATGTTGCTCACACCTACCCATGTGGGCATCATGTCCTGTATGGCCCACGGCTGACGCCCGAATTCGGCAACAAGCCAGCCCGATTCACTTGCAATGTAGCCCAGGGGCAACATGACAATGGCAGAGACGAGCAACCAGCGGTGTCTGGCGATGTCCTTCCGATACACCATGAAGAGCACCACCGCAAAGAATAGAATGAACAGCGAGCCCAGACCCACCATCACACGGAAGGCATAGAAGCATATGGGAATGTATGGCACAAGTTGGGCTTTATCCTTTATGTATCCGTATCCGAAGTAGCGCATGTTTTCTTTCAGGGCCGAGGTAAGGGTGATGAGACGCATATTGTCGGCATATGTAAGTCCCGTGTCAAGGTATAGTGAATCTGCTGCATCCTTGCTCTTTGGCGGATTGGCGATGTTTTTGCGTGCCTGCGCCTTCAGTTTGCGGTAGTCCTTCAGTGCGAGAATGGCAAGTCTGCCTCGCTTTATCTTCTCGTCCATAGATATTTCCCTTGTATTGTTCTCGAGCATATATCCGCCCTTCATTATGTCGTTGATGCCCGGCACATATCCGTTGATGTCGCGTGTGGCAAGAAACGACAGCGCATTAGGAATGGCTATGCGCAGCGGTGGGTCACCTCCCGCCTCGTAGTCGGGTTGTGAGAAAGGATTGACGAGCGCAATCACCGTTAGTCCCTGGTCTTCGCCTCCGTCATAGAGGGCCTCCATGGCAGCCAGCTTCATGGGTTGCACCTGTGCCACCTTGTAGGCGGAACCGTCGCCCGTATGGACAGCAAGCAGCGAGGCCACGAGCCCCACAATGCCGCCTATCTTTATGCTTGCAAGCGCAAGCTCGCGCTCACGGTTCTTGAGCAGGTAATAGCAGCTCACGGCAACAGTAAACAGGGCTCCTATAATCCATGCCGATGTGACGGTGTGGCAGAACTTGTCGATGGCAAATGGCGACAGAGCCACGTCGAGGAACGAGGTCATCTCGTTGCGCATGGTGTCGGGGTTGAACGTGCAACCCACAGGATACTGCATCCAGGCATTGGCAACGAGAATCCACCATGCTGAAAACGTGGCGCCTATGCCGGTAAGCCATGTGGACGCAAGATGGAAGCCGGCTGACACCTTTTTCCATCCGAAAAACATTACGGCAACAAAGGTAGATTCCATGAAGAAGGCAATTATGCCCTCCACTGCCAGCGGCGCTCCGAATATGTCGCCCACAAACCATGAGTAGTTGCTCCAGTTTGTGCCGAACTCAAACTCGAGAATGATGCCGGTGGCAACGCCCATTGCGAAGTTGATACCGAAAAGCTTCTGCCAGAACTTGGCAGTGTCGCGCCAGAAACGCTTGCGTGTGCGGTAATAGCATGTCTCCATGATGCCCATTATGAGGGCAAGTCCCAGTGTGAGAGGCACAAACAGCCAGTGATAGATGGCTGTGAGAGCGAATTGCGCTCTTGCCCAGTCTATGGCGGCTGCGTCGATGTTTAACAAGATGTTTGTCATAGATTATTGTTTTTTTTTGATATTTTATTGCATGGTTTGATATCGTTATAGTATCGTTCCCGTAGTACGTTCAGGTCAGCGGCTGCGCTCAATGAGCTCGGTCGCAACAAATTCGGGCTCCTCGCCCTTGTCGGCGTTTGCCTTCAGAAAGTCGGGGAAGAAGAAAATCTTGAGAATGGCAAAGATAATGAACAGTTTGATGATGATGACAGCCCACAGCGTCTTTCCGATGGTCATCGACCTGAAGCCGTCGGCGTAAAGATCGTATATGCGGAAAAGGATGTTACGCTTTGTTGTCATCGAAGTGGGTCTGCCGTATTTATGGTTAATACATTAATGCAAATATACCCAAATAATTCTATAAAACAAACAATTCGTGTAACTACTCAGTCTTTTTTTTTCCTGCTGCAGTTATAGACATTTTAAAGTT
>CAMTJK010000034.1 GCA_947072805.1 uncultured Prevotella sp. | reverse complement strand
AAACATTTTTCATAAAAGTAAATAAATGTTATACGTGTTATTTCATCGTGCTCTTCCCGGGATGACAAAGCAGATTATCCGACAAGCAATAATGACTGTTAATACGTTTTGTCCTCACAGTATTGCAACCGTGACACCAAGGGTCTGACGCAGTACGCCGATATTATTCGGGCTAAAACAACATACACCATATTATATATATATAAGCAACACACCATAATCATATATTCCGCACACAATATTACACATATCATACACCATAATAATATATATATAAAGTGGAAAATCAGCCGAAAGATGTTGGAAATATGTCTCAAAAGCGTGCAAAACATGCACAATAACCCCTATTGTGTGCAAAGTTTGGCGCTTTTTTGCGCATTTTATTTGCTCATGTGAATAAAAATTAGTTACTTTGCAGCCGAAATTTTTTGGAATTGAAATCATTATTAACAATTAAAATTTACAATTATGTCAGAAATCGAATCAAAAGTAAAGGCAATCATCGTTGATAAACTTGGTGTTGACGAAGCAGAAGTAAAGCCCGAAGCAAGCTTCACAAACGACCTCGGCGCAGACTCTCTGGACACTGTTGAGCTGATCATGGAGTTTGAGAAGGAGTTCGGTATCTCTATTCCTGACGACAAAGCTGAGAAGATCGGCACTGTAGGTGACGCCATCGCTTACATCGAAGAGAACGCAAAATAAGAAATTTCAGATGAAAGTTGAAAGACAAGAGTTGAAAGACGAGTAACTGAAAACAACAAAGACGGTGGATTGAAAGAGTACGCATCACTGTGCGTCACAACCTTTCAACCATCGTCTTCTTTCTGTTATTACGCAACCTGCAACCAATGTCTTCCATTTATCATTACCAAAAACATTTTTATGGAACTTAAAAGAGTTGTTGTAACGGGACTGGGAGCTGTTACTCCCGTCGGCAACACCCCCGAAGAAACCTGGAACAACCTGGTAAACGGAGTGAGCGGCGCCGCACCCATTACATTGTTTGACGCGTCACAGTTTAAAACGCAGTTTGCCTGCGAGGTGAAAAACCTTAACGTGACCGAATATATAGACCGCAAGGAAGTACGCAAGATGGACCGCTACACGCAGCTGGCATTCATCTCTGCCATTCAGGCAGTAAACGACAGCGGCATGAACCTCGAAACGATAGACAAGAACCGCGTGGGCGTTATCTTCGGCGTGGGCATCGGAGGTATAAAGACCTTCGAGGACGAGGTGAAATACTACGGTCAGCACGAAGAGGCAGGACCTAAGTTCAACCCCTTCTTCATCCCCAAGATGATAGCCGACATAGCAGCCGGACAGATATCCATACACTTCGGATTCCACGGTCCCAACTATGCCACCACATCGGCATGCGCATCGTCGAGCAACGCTCTTGCCGACGCATTCAACCAGGTACGTCTCGGTAAGGCCGACGTGATAGTAAGCGGCGGTGCAGAAGCAGCCATCTGCGCAGTAGGCGTAGGCGGATTCAACGCCATGCACGCTCTCTCTACACGTAACGACGACCCCGAACACGCTTCACGCCCGTTCAGCAAGAGCCGCGACGGCTTCATAATGGGCGAAGGTGCAGGCTGCCTCATTCTCGAGGAACTGGAGCACGCCAAGGCACGCGGAGCAAAAATATACGCTGAAATGGTAGGCGAGGGCGCAAGCGCCGACGCTCACCACATAACAGCATCGCACCCCGAAGGCCTCGGAGCAAAGCTCGTAATGCAGAACGCACTGAAAGATGCCGGACTGAAACCCGAAGACATCGACTACATCAACGTACATGGCACATCGACACCCGTGGGTGACATTTCTGAAGCCAAAGCCATCAAGCAGGTATTCGGCGACGCCGCATACAAGCTCAACATCAGCTCCACAAAGTCAATGACAGGTCACCTGCTCGGAGCAGCTGGAGCCGTAGAGGCAATGGCAACGGTACTGGCAGTGAAGAACGACATCGTTCCTCCCACCATCAACCACGCAGAGGACGACAAAGACGATGAAATCGACTACAACCTCAACTTCACCTTCAACAAGGCACAGAAGCGTGAGGTACGCGCTGCAATGAGCAACACGTTCGGTTTCGGCGGTCACAACGCCTGCGTCATCTTCAAGAAGTATGCTGAATAACGACATCATAGACAGAATTAAGCTCCCTTTCCGAAAGGATAAGGAGCTTTTTTCGTCGTTACGCGACATACTCGGATTCTACCCGAGGCACATCGAACACTACAAACTGGCGCTTATGCACAAAAGCGTGGCACGACGCAACGCCAAAGGCAAGCCGCTGAACAACGAACGACTGGAATTTCTGGGCGACGCCATTCTCGACGCCGTGGTGGGCGACATCGTCTACCGACACTTCGAGGGCAAACGCGAAGGATTTCTAACCAACACGCGAAGCAAACTCGTACAGCGCGACACGCTCAACAAGCTCGCCAACGAAATGGGCATAAGCAAACTGATACTCTCATCGGGACACACATCTTCACACAACAGCTATATGGGCGGCAACGCATTCGAAGCACTCGTCGGAGCCATATATCTGGACCGAGGATACGACGCTTGCATGCAATTCATGCAGAAACGCATTCTCTCGCAGCTCATCAATATAGACAAAGTAGCATACAAGGAGGTAAACTTCAAAAGCAAACTCCTTGAATGGACACAGAAGAACCGCGTGAGAATGGAGTTCAGACTGGTGGAACAGAACAAGGACGAAAACAGCAGTCCGGTGTTCATCTACCAGGTAATGCTGGAAGGACTGGAAGCAGGCATGGGCAAAGGATACTCAAAAAAGGAAAGCCAACAGCTGGCTTCGAAGGAGACACTGCAACGCCTGCGCCGCGAACCGCAATTCATCGACGCCGTATTTGCCGCAAAAACAGAACGCACAAAGATGGAAGAAGAACCCGTGACTAACGTGCCCGACACCGAAAGCAATACCTCTGCAACAGCCAACAACGACAATGACAACGAAATAAAGGCAGAAACAGCCTACAAAGAGGCTACGGAGGCAACACCGGAAAAGGAAACGAAAGACGAGAAAAACGCAGCGGGCGACGAATTTGACTTCTCCGACATAACCACCGTGCCTAAGGAAATGTCGAAAGAAGACATCATTGCTGCCGCCGAGGCTGCAGCTTACAACTGAACATACACCTCTTCACACACGGCTTGCAGCCTTGCTGCAACCGGAAAAACAAACGTTATAATTAAAAAATTATGGCACTAAAATGTGGTATCGTAGGACTGCCTAACGTGGGCAAATCTACGCTTTTCAACTGTCTGTCGAGCGCAAAAGCGCAGGCAGCAAACTTTCCTTTCTGCACCATCGAACCTAACGTCGGCGTGATAACCGTTCCCGACGAACGACTCACCAGACTCGCCGAAATAGTACACCCGGGACGCATCGTTCCCGCCACATGCGAGATTGTAGACATAGCCGGACTGGTGAAAGGAGCATCGAAAGGAGAGGGACTGGGAAACAAATTCCTCGGAAACATACGCGAAACGGATGCCATCATACACGTGCTGCGCTGCTTCGACGACGATAACATAACACACGTGGACGGAACAATAGACCCCGTACGCGACAAGGAGATAATAGACACCGAACTGCAACTGAAAGACCTCGAAACAATAGAGAGCCGACTGCAGAAACAAACCAAAGTGGCGGCTGCCGGCAACAAGGAGGCAAAGACGGAAGTGGCTGTGCTCGAAGCCTACAAGGCTGTGCTCGAACAGGGAAAGAACGCACGCACGGTGGAATTTGACAGCAAGGAAGAACAGGACGCCGCACGCAACCTGTTCCTGCTCACGTCGAAACCCGTACTCTACGTGTGCAACGTGGACGAAGCGGCTGCAAAGACCGGCAACGAATACAGCAAACGAATAGAGGAAATAGCCAAAGAGGAAAACGCAGAGGCTATGATCATCGCGGCAAAAACAGAGGAGGACATTGCCGAACTGGAATCGTATGAGGACAAACAGATGTTTCTCGAAGAACTGGGACTTGAAGAGAGCGGCGTAAACCGCCTTATCAAAAAGGCATACTCACTGCTCAACCTCGAAACCTTCATCACAGCAGGCGAAATGGAAGTGAAAGCGTGGACATACCACAAGGGATGGAAGGCTCCGCAATGCGCCGGCGTGATACACACCGACTTCGAAAAGGGATTCATACGAGCCGAAGTGATAAAATACGACGACTATATACACTACGGATCGGAAGCCGCCGTACGCGATGCCGGCAAACTCGGCATTGAGGGCAAGGACTACGTGGTGCAGGATGGAGACATAATGCACTTCAGATTCAACGTATAATATCCTCGTAAGATGGAAATGGCCGACTTTATCGTATGGAATCCGGACCTGGAGGCGTTCCGCATAGGCACCTTCTCATTCCGATGGTATTCGATGTGCTGGCTTGTCGGACTGCTTCTCGCATATCTCATGGTGAGAAGACAATACAGACAGCAAGGCATAAAGGAGGAACTCTTCGAACCGCTCTTCCTGTACTGCTTCGTCGGAATACTTATAGGAGCACGGCTCGGACACTGCATCTTCTATCAGCCTGACTATTACCTCACCTCGTTAAGCCACTTCGTGGAGATGATACTGCCCATACACTTCCTGCCCGACGGCGGATGGAAATTTACGGGCTACGAGGGACTGGCAAGCCACGGCGGAACTCTCGGACTGATGATTGCACTGTGGCTCTACGTGCGACGCACCAAACTGGGCATTTTCACCGTGCTCGACAACATAGCCATCGCCACACCGGTGACAGCATGCTGCATACGACTGGGAAACCTTATGAACTCGGAGATAATTGGCAAGGTAAGCGACGTGCCATGGGCTTTCGTCTTTGAGCGCGTGGACAACATGCCGCGCCACCCGGGACAGCTCTACGAAGCCATCGCATACGCGCTGCTGCTCGTCATAGGTGGGCTGCTCTACCGCAGAATGCCGCAAAAGGTGGGCACGGGCTTCTTCTTCGGACTCTGTCTGACTTATATCTTCACGGCACGCTTCTTCATAGAGTACGTGAAAGACATTCAGGAGGCTTTCGAAGCCGGCATGATGCTCAACATGGGACAACTGCTTAGCATCCCCTTCGTCATACTCGGAGTGGCTTGCATGATACGCAGCAAAAGGGCAAAGCATAAGTAAAGACAATTAAAACAAACATTTTGAAACAAAAAGAGGATATGCCACAATCGGCGTATCCTCTTTTTTTATCTTCCAAACCACAAAGGCATGCAGATTTTAAAGCATAAAGGTCATCAGATTTTAATATGTTTTGTCAGGCTCTACGGCACCATATTCCTTCACCTCCATCTTTCCGGTAAGTGCGCAGAGGGCGTTGTAGGCCAGCGAATTCACCTCATTCTCGCCCGGCATTACCACCATCGGCGCAAGGAAGTCTATCTGGCGGCGCAGGCGTTCCATGCAGTAGCTGCTGTGAGCTATGCCTCCCGTCACTATGATGGCGTGCTCCTCGCCGTGCAGACTTACGTGCATGGCCCCTATCTGCTTTGCCACGGTGTAGAGCATGGCGTCGAGCACGGTGCGTGTAGGCTCATCTCCCTCCTCGGCATCGCGTGCAATGGTTATCATGTCGTTTGTTCCGGTATACGCAGTGAGCCCTCCCCTGCCGTGAATCATCTTCTTTATCTGCTTTATGCTGTACTCTCCGCTGAAGCACAAGTCTACAAGCTGACCCGCCGGCAGCGTTCCGGCACGCTCTGTAGAGAACGGTCCCTCGCCGTCGAGTGCATTGTTCACGTCTATCACACGCCCCTTGCGGTGGGCACTTACGGAAATGCCGCCGCCCATGTGCGCCACGATAAGACTTACGTCCTCATACTTCAGTCCTACCGAAGCGACGTACTGCCGTGCCATCGCCTTGCTGTTGAGCGCGTGAAACACCGACTTGCGCCTTATGTCGGGAATGCCGGTATATCGCGCCACCTCCTGCATTTCGTCCACCACCACGGGGTCGGCGATAAATGCAGGACAGCCACATTCGCGTGCAAGTTCGTCGGCAAGCAGCCCGCCGAGATTGCACACGTGGTCCATCTCGGCATTTATCAAGTCGTGCTTCAGCTTGTCGTTCACCCTGTAAACGCCTCCCGGCAGCGGTCTTAGCAGTCCGCCGCGCCCTATCACGGCATCGAAGCGTACGTCGATATTGCTGTCTGCCAGTCGTTTGCGTATGAAAGCCATGCGGTAGTCGTGCTGCTCCATGGAGTGATGGAAGGCGGCAAGCTCTGCCGTGGGATGGTGTGCGCCCGACATCCACACCGCCTTTTCGTTTTCGTAGATGGCGAGTTTCGTCGATGTGGCGCCCGGATTGATAACGAGTATCCTGTATTTCTTCTGCCCTTCGCGGACTTTGTCTGCTGTCATATCATCAAGTTATTAGCTGTTTTAATTGTGATAAGGTATATTACAGGCATGCAAGTGCCAGGCTGTAATATTTCGATTCTTCCGAATCGGCTCTCGATGCCACCACCACCGGTACGGTAGTGCCAGCAAGCCATCCCGCCGTCTGTGCGTCGGCGAAGAGCGTGATGGTCTTGTAGAATGTGTTGCCCGACTCGATATTAGGGAAGATAATGACGTCGGCGCATCCCGCCACGGGCGATGCTATGCCTTTTATGCGTGAGCTCTCAGCGTCAAGAGCCGTTTTCACGTCCATCGGTCCGTCCACTATCACGCTGCCGTAATCGCCGCGCTGCGCCCGCGCCTTTATCTCGGTGTACGAAATGGTGTGTTCAAACTTCGGATTCACCTTTTCCGTACAGTGCGTGAGGGCTATGCGCGGCTCTTCCACGCCAAAGCGGCGGCACGCCGCGGCACATTCGCGCACTATGGAGTCGAACTGCTCGAGCGTTGGGCGCGGCACCACGGCGGCGTCAGAGAACATGAGCAGCTTGCCGTAGGCAGGAATGTGGCTCATGGTGATGTGGCTCATCACATGTCCCGGCTCAAGAAGTCCGCATTGCTTGTCGAGTACCGCCTTCAGCAGAACGTCAGTATTCACCGTGCCCTTCATCAGCACGGTGGCATCGCCGCTTTTCACCGCAGCCACAGCCGCCCGCGAAGCCTCAACGGCATCGGCACAGCTTATCAGTTTCAGCCTGTGCGCATAGCGGTCAGCCACGCCCTGCATACGTTCCGACAGCGGCGACGAAGTGGTAAGTACGAAATCGGCAAAGCCCTCGGCGAGAGCACGCTCTATGACATATTCCGTGTGGCTGTCGTGCGGGCATGCAAGGGCAACGGTAGTACGGGAACAACGTTCGCGCAGACGTTGTTCTATAAACGAAAAGTCGCTTAATGTCTTCATAGATTGATATTTTATGCAAACTTACACATTTTCTCTATACTTCGTACATGTTATGGCGCAAATAGTAGTGAAAATAAGAGTTTCGGAACAGAATTTCGGCACATGACATTAACAGTTGCATCACAATACGTTGGTATTGTGATGCAACATGGGCTTTGCGCGTTTGCAACCTGAAACGCGCCGGTATTTCATTATATTATGTTTCTTCTATATTATATTATGTTTCTTCTTCCACTTCGGATAAGTTTTCAGCACCTTGTCGGGAGATGTGATGTACCACCCGTACCCGTTGCGGCGGTCGTCGCCCAACTGCTCTACGGAGTTGCGCTTTATGCCGTCGCGGTCGCAGAAGAACGGTTCGCCCGTGTCGAGGTCGTAGAAACGCGCCCACACATGGTTGCCCGGAGAATGAACCAGCATGGCGTCGGACACTCCGGCGTTGTCTTGGCGACACACAAACTTGCTGTCGGCAATGACGTGGCTCTCAAACCATTCCACGGCGCCCTGTACGGCGGCAACCACTTCGGGCGTAGGATTGGGCAATTCCATGAGCAGCAAAACCAGGCCCGCCGATTCGGCACCGCTGAACGACGGCAGCTCATAGGCACGCGCTTTGGCAGGCACGAGGGTCACGGCGTCGTGCTGTGCGCACCACACCGTAGGCTTGCCGTTTACCTTTATCTGTGTGTCGAGAATGCACCTTATGCCACGGTCGAAAGCTGCCGATGCCGCCGTCCGCAGACTGTCGCTGAGCGCGAGGGACTTCAGGTAGTCGGCATTGCCGCTGATATCGCGCAGCATAAGCAGTACGTTAAGCGTGGCATTGTCGTTGTAGGTGATGCAGGCAGAATAGGGAACATTGGGGCGCGGAGGGTAGAACTGAGGCCATCCTCCGTTGTCGTACTGCGCCTCGAGGATGTACGATACTGCGTACAGGAAGCCTTCGCGGAAACGTTGCAAGCCCGTGGCGGCGTAAACCTTGGCAAGATAACGCATCTCTGTGGTCGTGGCGTTGTTGTCGATGGTGGCTCCTATGCCCGTTTTCCTTATCTTTTGCATCTCGTCATGGTTTATTCTGATGTGCCACTTCACGTTCTTCGGCCATCCTCCCCTATCGGTCTGGTATGTCAGAAGGGTGTCGCCGAGCCTTACGGCATGCTCCGAGGCATACCACGATGCCGGCATTTTGTTTACTATCCTGCCCCACGAGAGTTTGGAAATGTCATCCTGTGCGCTTAAAGGTAGCGCCATCGCTGCCACGATAATGGCAAATAAAACCTTTTTCATAAGAATTGTTTAGCAGATTACTTTTCTGTGTACAGCACCTGGACCACCGTCTGTCCCACAGCCTTCAGCACGGCCTTGTCGATATGCTGCATATCGTCGCTGACGGTGTGCCACGTAGGTCCGAAACTGCTTGCCTCGCAGTTGGGGAAATAGGGAATGATATCGATGGTGGGTATACGTGCCGTCTGATTGACGGGAACGTGGTCGTCGTTGATGAAACCGCCGTCCGATTTCGGGAAATAGCTTGCATAGCCGGCTGCTTCGGCGGCGTTCCACACCTTGTTCACGATAGCCGGGGCGTATTCTTTCGACACTCCCTCACGGTAGAACTTCGAATCGCTTCCGCCCACCATGTCGAGCAGTATGCCGAAACGTGCCTCGTAGTTGTCCTTATGTGGATTTGCAGCCCAGTATTGTGCTCCGAGAGCCCACGAATTTCCGTTTTCGGGATGGTTGCTCCACTGTGGCACGCCCCAGTCTTCGGCGTCGAAACACACAAAATCTACACCAAGATCAATTGAATTGCTGTCTGACGCCGCTAAGAGACGCGCTATTTCCAGCATCACCGCCACGCCGCTGGCACCGTCGTTGGCAGCCAGAACAGGCTTTTGCCAGTTGGCGGAGTCGGCATCGTTGTCAGCCCACGGGCGACTGTCCCAGTGGGCGCATAGCAATATGCGTGTGGTGAGCTCGGGCTTGTATGAGGCTATGATGTTTGTGCTGCGCAGGGCGGTGCCGTCATAGCCGTTGAGCGTGGCTTTCTGTTCTATCACCTGCATGCCATAGCTTCTGAACTTGGCGGCAATCCAGCGTCCGCAGCTGTCGTGAGCTTCGCTGTTCATCGTACGCGGACCGAAGTTGCACTGCATTTCACAGAAGAGGTATGCGCTGTCGGCGCAGAAAGCCGGTCCCACCGGCTGCTTCGACGCCTCCATGGCGGACGAACCCGACTTGCGGTTGCCGCAAGCACACACAAAGAGCAAAGAAACAGAAAGGAATAATAATGTCTTTCGCATGATTCTACTTGTTATATTGTTGCACGAGGCTCATCACCCGCAGGAAATTGCCTCCCCAGATGCGCTGTATGTCGGCATCGCTGTAACGCAACGACATGAGCCGTCGTGTGAACGAGAGCACCTCCGAGGCGTCTGCAAAACCTCTCACGCCGCCGTCGCCATCAAAATCAGTGCCAATGCCTACGTGCTCTATGCCCATGACGTCGATGGCGTGCCGCAGATGCTCGAGTGCGTCGAGGACGGTAGCTTCGGCGTCTCGGCGCAGAAAACCGTGATAGAGTGTTATCTGCATCACGCCACCCTTTGCCGCCAGAGCTTTCATCTGACTGTCGGTGAGGTTGCGCGGATGGTCGCACAGCTTGCGGCAGCTGCTATGGCTGCACACTATGGGAGTGGCACTGATGTCGAGCGCATCGTAGAAGCTCTTCTCCGAAGCGTGGCTCAAGTCCACCATAACGCCGTGCCTGTTCATTTCCCTTATCACGCTCTCGCCGAGTATGCTCACGCCGTTGTGTGTATCAGAGCCGCGCGCGCTGTCGCAGATGTCGTTGTCGCCGTTGTGGCAGAGTGTGAAATATACCACTCCGCGTTGTGCGAAACGCTCCACGTTGGCAACATTGCCCTCCAGCGCGAGAGCGTTTTCGATGCCGAGCATTATCGACTTGCGGTTGTTGCGTTTGTTTTCTATGAGCTCGTCGGGCGTGCGAGCCAAAGCCAGATGCGTGCTGTTGGCCTTCACTATATCGTCAATCTTGCTGAAGATGAGGTCGGCATAGTCTCGCGGTCCGCTTACGTTGAAAGCCACCTTCGATGTGAACGTCTCGCCGGGCTGCGGCTGCGGCAGATAAGCCACCATGATGGTGGCATCCTGTCTGCCCTCGGTCATCTTCTGCATATCTACGAGCAGACGGTCGTCGCGGCGGTCGAAATGAACTCCCTGCGGGAAGAACATCGGCGTGTCGCAATGGGTGTCGAGTGTGACCATCCGGTCGTGAAGTCTGCCGGCGGCACGGAAAGAGGCAGCCTCTCTCACCAGCCACTCAAACAGCGGCTTGCCTTCCGCAAGACATTCGGGATGCCATTGCACTCCCATTACCGACTGATAGTCGTTGCTTTCCATCGCCTCTATCACTCCGTCGGCAGCTCTTGCCGTTACGCGGAAACGTTCTCCGCATTCAGCCACAGCCTGATGGTGGAACGAATTGACAGCAATCCGTCCGGCATTGTATAGAGAATGTAGTATGGAGCCGGCGACAATGGTCACCGTATGTGTGGGAACGCTGCGCATGGCGTCCTGCGAGTGCTTCACCGCCACGTTATTGCCCGGTAAAGAGGCGTCTGCGGCGGCATGAGGAGCGTCTTTTCCATCATAGATACAGCTGTCTGCGGTGTTGCTCTGCGTTGCAATGTCCTGCATTACCCTTCCTCCCAGCGCCATTGCCAGCGTCTGTATGCCCCGGCATATGCCGAGCATGGGTATATGTCGGTTGTAAGCCAGTCTGGTAATGAGCAGTTCGGGCATGTCGCGCTCGTCGTTGATGCCTCCGAGTGCCCTTACGGGCTCTTCTCCGCAGTATAGCGGGTTATAGTCGGCACCGCCGCTTAGCAGCAGTCCGTCGATATGGTCGAGAGTATTTATTATTACGTCCGTATTGTCGCTCGGAGGAATTACAAGTGGCACTCCTCCTGCCTCAATCACCGACTTGTAGTAGCCCTCGGCGAGCTTGCAGTTCTCCTCGCCGTAGTTGGCAGTGATACCAATCACAGGCTTGCACTCTGCCTCCGGAAATGTGTCGTGCACCTCCTTCAGCCGCGCCTGCCAGTCAAAACGGTTCATAATGTCTATTCGTTTCCGTCTTCCTTGTCAATCTTCACGGGTATCTCGCGCTTGATGCTCTGCTCGAGAGAGATGAGAGTTTCTGTAGCCACCACTCCCGGAATGTCCTGCAACTGTCCGTTCAGCAGGTCCATGAGTTGTTCGTTGTCGCGTGCATACAGTTTTACGAGCATTGTGTACGGACCGGTGGTGAAGTGGCACTCCACAATCTCCGGAATGTGCTGCAGGCGCGACACCACCTCCTTGTACATGCTTCCGCGTTCGAGTGTTATTCCAACGTAAGTGCATGTGGAATAGCCGAGGCTTTTGGGATTAACGTCAAATCCGCTGCCCATTATAACGTTTCCGTCGATGAGGTGTTGTACTCTCTGATGTATTGCGGCACGCGAAACGTGGCACTCTGCTGCAACATCTTTAAAAGGGATACGTGCATTCTGCGACAATATGCTAAGAATTTTCTTGTCGAGATTATCTATTTTTTCCATTGATTAAGACGTTTTTTAGTTCTTTTTTCTTGCAAATAGTTAGCAAATGTACACATTATTATTTATATAACCATCATTTTGCAGGAAGAAAAACTGTTTTTCGTGCATTTTGATGACACTTTTGCTATGTTTTGCCGTCAAAATGACAGATGGGAATGGATGGAAAGAATAAACATTCAGGGCAAAAATATACACGGCAACAAGTCATTGCATACATTGTTGCCGTGCTATTGATATTCCGGAAGAGGCTCAAAACCTTTGTCCGTAAGTATTATACTTTTACTTCTTTGCTGCCGGTTTGGCGGGTTTAGCCTTTACTACGGGTTTAGCCTTTGTCAGGGGTTTAGCCTTTACTTCGGGCTTTGCCTCAGCCTCGGCGGCTTGGGGCTTGTCTATGCCCACCAGTTCCACGTCGAAGATAAGTGCGGAATAAGGCTTGATGCTGCCTGCGTTACGCTCGCCGTAAGCCAGCTGTTGCGGGATGAAGAGCTGCCACTTGCTGCCTACGGGCATCATGGTGAGCGCTTCGGTCCATCCCTTTATCACCTGGTCGGCGCGGAAGGATACCGGTTTGTCGCCGTGCTTGCTCGAACTGTCAAAGACGGTGCCGTCCACAAGGCGTCCCTCATAATTGACGAGCACTTTGTCGGTGCGCTGCGGCACTTCGCCCTCGCCCTTTACGAGCACCTTATACTGCAGTCCGCTCGGCAGACTTACCACTCCTTCTTTCTTTGCATTCTCGGCGAGGAAGCTCTCGCCAGCCTTGCGGTTTTCGCCGTATAGCTTTTCGTCCTTGGCTTTCTTGTCGGCCTCGCGTTTGGCTGTGAATACGGTTATGGCGTCTTTCTGACGGAAGAGTGTGGTGTCGTTCTTGAGTGCATCTACAAATCCGCGGAACACGAGCGAGTCTATCACATTGTCGGGAGAGTCCTGAAATTCATTCTTCATTCCTGTGAGCATCTGCCCTTTCAGGCGGTTGGCAATGTCCATTCCGGCTGCATAAGCCTTCATTTTGGGGTCGTCTGCCTTTATAATGTCACGGAAACCGCGTATGAAGTCGGCTATGTTGGCAGTATCCACTCCCTGTGTCTGCTTGAGATAAGGCAGCAGTCCGTCTGTCATTGTCATGCCTGCCACATAGCTTAGCGTGTCAGAGCTTGTAAGAAGTTTTACGGGAGCCTCCACGCACTGCTTGGTGGCGTCTTTCTTTTTCTTCTTTGCAGCCCACGCCGTATTAAACAAGGCACTCGCCATGACGGCGAGTGCTATTGAAAGAATCCTTTTCATACCTTATTTTTCATCAACAGAGATGAGTTCGATCTTGAAGATAAGTGCCGAGAAAGGCTTGATGGTAGGCATGTCGCGCTCTGCATAAGCGAGCTCCTGCGGTATGTAAACCTCCCATGTAGAGCCTGCCGGCATATGTACCAATGCGTCTACGAAGCCCTTGATGAACTGGTTGGCGCGCATTGTTACGGGAGCGTTGCGCTCGTATGTGCTGTCAAACACCTTTCCGTCGATGGTCTTGCCCTCGTAGTTTATCTTTACCTTCGAAGTGTCGGCGGGTATGGCTCCGTTGCCTTCGTTGATAACCTTATAGAGCACGCCGCTGTCGAGTTTCTTCACGCCGTCTTTCTTTGCTGTCTCGGCAATGAACTTCGCGCTCTTCTCCTTGTTGGGTCCGTACTGCTTCTCCATAGCCTTGGCTTTCACCTCGCGCATCTTTGTCTCCCATACGGTACCTGCCTGTTCCATGGTCATAAGACCTTTCTTGCCTGTGGTTCCGCTGATAAATCCGGCGAGTATGTTCTTCAGAGAAACCGTCTGTGTGGAATCCTCACCGAACACCTGGTAGTTGAGACCCTTCACCCAGCGGTTGCTGATCATCTGACCAATCTGAATACCTGCGTAGTAGGCAGCCTTCTTCTTGTTTTCACCTGCGTTGGCTCCCTCGTTGAGACCCTTGATAAACTCTTTCACGTAAGCCGTGTCTACGCCCTGCTGTGAGAGATAATCTTTCACGCCGTTAGATTGTGCCATACCGAAAGCATAGCTCAAAGAGTCTACATCGCTCTTGAGGCTTGCCTTTGGCGACGAATTGCCGCACGAAGTGATTGTTGCGGCTGCTACAGCCATTACGGCTGCAAATGCGATTTTTTTCATTTCCTTTTGTTGTTTATATATAAATATGTATGTGCGTACGTGCGTACCTCTATTATAGCACCTGTATCAGCTCCACGTCGAAGATGAGTGCCGAGTAGGGAGGAATGGATTGTCCGGCTCCCGATTCGCCATAGCCGAGCATGTAGGGTATGAAGAAGCGGTATTTTGCGCCTTCAGCCATGAGCTGCAGTCCCTCTGTCCATCCTGCTATTACCTGCTGCAGTCCGAACACTGCCGGTTCGCCGCGCTGTACGCTGCTGTCAAAGATGGTACCGTCCACGAGGAAGCCCTCATAGTGGCATTTTACCTTGTCGGTGGCTTTCGGCTTCTTACCGCTGCCTTCCTGAAGCACCTTGTACTGGAGGCCGCTGGGAAGTGTCACCACGCCATCTTTCTTGGCGTTCTCGGCGAGATACTTCTCTCCTGCCTCGCGGGCAGCCTTTCCGCTCTCTGCACGCTCTGCCTGGAGCTTCTTCTCCTGCTGTGCAAAGTAGTCTTCTACTATAGTCTGTGCGTCACGGTGAGATACTTTAGGTTGTTCGCCTGCAAGGATATCCTTGATAGCTTGCGCGAAATCGTCGATGTTGAGACCGTTAGCACCCATCTGCAACAGCTGACGACCGATGCCCAATCCCAAAGCATAGCTGAGTTTGTCCATTTCTTCTTATAATATTAATGTAATACGTTTTTAAAAACGTGCAAATTTACGTATTTTATCCGAACCTCAGATGTTATTTAGTGAATTTTTAAACATAACTACATGTTTTAAACACAATGCGACGCATTTGATTTTAACCCAAATATGCGCATTGTCATTTCATGTCTTTTTGTCTGACTGACAGACGAAACTGTCTGTCCATAATCAGAAGAATGGTTTTGACGGCGAACTCATCTGGGGCGCCGAAGGCAAAGCCGTGGTAGACATACAGAGCGACCGCTATGTGGCATACGCTTGTATCGGTATAATGCCGTGTTTGGATTTATATGCCGTAACCCGCCCCATGCGAATAATACATAAAAAACTCAAAATCCGTATTTCCATTATACGCTATTATGGAATAATATAGCTACTTTTGCACGCGATATGAGAGCGTTTCATCTTATCCTATTATACGTTTTGCTGCTTTGTCATGCTGCATCGGCACAGGCACAGGCACAAGATGACGGAGGCAAGAAGGCTGATGCCGGTAAGGGCAACAACTTCGACAGTCCGGCTTATGTGCCTACCGTCAAGGTGGGAAAGGTGCTTGTGGATGGCGACAGCATTCAGTATATGGAGATGAATAACGTCTATGTCTATCCGCCCGTTGCCTTCAAAAACAAGAAAGAGGCTGCCAACTACATGCGTCTGGTGCGCAACGTCAAGACGGTACTGCCCATTGCCAAGGAGGTGAACAACATTATCATCGAGACTTACGAGTATCTCGAGACGCTGCCCAACAAGAAAGCCAAGGACGAACACATGAAAAGGGTGGAGAAAAGCATCTTCAAGGAATATAAACCACGCATGAAACGCCTCACCTATTCGCAGGGAAAACTGCTCATAAAGCTCATTTACCGCGAATGCAACTCTTCGTCGTACGATATTCTGAAGGCTTTTCTCGGTCCTATAAGGGCTGGATTCTGGCAGGCTTTCTCATCTATCTTCGGTGCCAACCTGCGCAAAGACTACGATCCCGAAGATACCGACCGCCTCACAGAGCGCGTTGTACTCATGGTTGAGTCGGGACAACTCTGACACCGCCATTACTTTATCATTATCATATACATATATTATATATGTATGGATATGCCGCTCATGAATGTAGCTTTGGGCATGGGATATCCGGCGTATGTCTCGTATCGCTGCCCGAGCAGGTTGTCTCCTTTCAGCCATATAGCCATATTCTTCACCGGAGTATAGTCTACCGAGAGTGAAATCAGTGTGAAATTCTCTAACGGCGAGTCGTCGCCGGCCTCAATATACAGTCCGCTCACCTGTGTCAGTCCGCCGCCTATTCTCCATCTTCCCTTGTTCCACGTCACCCCGAGATAACATTTGTACGTAGGTGCTCCTGCCACGGGCGATGCCTGGTGCAGATAACTGTGATTGGTGTTTATCGAGAGGTTGCGCAAGATGGTTACTTTCATGTCGGCCTCCACGCCGCTGTTCTCCAGTTTGCCGGTGTTTATGTTTTTCCGGTTCACCGTCTGTATAATGTTGTCGGCTTTCAGGTAGAATATGTTAGCCCCGTATGTCAGTCGTCCGCCGCACAGCTTCTGTCTCCACGAAAGCTCATAGTTGGTCATTCGCTCCGGTTTCAGGTCTTCGTTGCTTGGCGGATACATATACATCTCTCTCATTGTAGGGTTGCGGAATCCTCTTCCCACCATCGCCTTTAACTGTCCGTCAGCATTTGTGGCTATCACCACGCCTCCCTGCGGTATCCATTCTCCTCCCGTCACACTGTGGTTATCGTATCTTACACCTGCCTCGAGCGATATTCCTGCCGTTATCTCCTGTCTTATGTCGGTATATGCCGCTATCTCATTGTTGTGAACGTGTGCCGACTGCTTGTTCTGTGTCTGCAATACAGCTCCCGTGGTGCGGTCGGTATAGTATGCCCTGCCGTAGATGTGGCTGTAGTCTATGCCGAAGGTGATGTTTCCGCCCTTCCACGGAACTATGTTCTGGTAGAAGTTCACGCCCATAAGCGCATCTTTTGAGCGGAAAAGTCTTGTCTGCGGCCTTCCTCCCTGTGCCGCATAACCGTCGTTTATTTTGTGTATACCGAAATTGTTGTAGAAACTCAAGCTTCCGTTAGTCCTTTCGTAACGGTTGTCTATGCCTGCCGATACCACTCCGCGTGTTATCCACTGGTCGGCTTCCTTCATTGGTCTTTCTTCCGTACCAGGATTTGAGGCTGCAAAGTGTGTCACGTCGGCGTTGGCAAACACCTTCCAGTGGCTTGTCATGTCGTAGTTAAGATTCATGTAACCGCAATATTGCTCAAAACCCATGTCGGCACGGTGGTTATCACTTCGTCCGTACTGTCCTGCCACTGTGCCGCTGAAGCGCCCGTAACGCATGCTGCTGCTCACCTCGGCATCCACCGTACCGTAACTTCCCGCGCCGACGTTTATATCGGTCTGCATACCGTCGTGCTTCATCTTCCTTGTCACTATGTTCATCACTCCTCCCATGGCATTCGAACCGTAGAGCAGCGATGCCGGTCCGCGCATCACCTCTATGTGGTCTGTCATAAGTGTCTGGTAACTGTCGCTTATGGAGTGGCCGTAAATGCCGTTATACTGCGGATGTCCGTCTATGAGCACGAGCATCTGTCCTGCTGCCGACGATATTCCGCGCATCATCATTCCGCCCGAACCGCCGTTAGACACTCCGTAGCCCATCATTGCGCGACTTGTAACGAAGAGTCCCGGCACCTGTTCCATCACCGTGGGCATAACGCTGCTGCTGTGGGCTGCTTTCAGCGTACTGTTGTCTATCACACTCACTGTCACCGGAATGTTTCGCTGCAACACGGGCTGTCGTGATCCGGTCACTATTACCTCATCGATGTTTCGCCCACTTTTTATGCTGTCACCCTGTGCCAGTATGTCCGCACATGCCATGCAGCATAAGGCTAAAATAATATGTCTTTTCATTCTGCTTGCAAAGAAAATGTTTTTTATTCAAATATAAGTATTTTTGCTGCGGTATTGTAGTTCTACCTACCGCGCTTTCTTACAACCCATTTATCATACCGCTTAAATCAAATAACTTTTTTGGAATAAGGTTTCTATGATAAAAGCTATTTTTCACTCTGCAAAGGTATAACTTATAGTCTTTTATCGCACTACCCGAAACGTGGAAGTTATGACCTCTATATAATATATGGTATAAGAAAGGCACAAGTGTATGAAAATAATTTACTACAATAATATAATGTAAGTAAAACCAGCCTTGAATCACCGCAAAAACAGTACACGATACAATACGTATAACATTTATTTACTTTTATGAAAAAT
>CAMTJK010000033.1 GCA_947072805.1 uncultured Prevotella sp. | reverse complement strand
GAAATCGATGAAATCGCAATGAGCTCACGTACGTAACCGTTTTTCGACCCGTCGAAGGCATAATTCGACCCACTCTCATTAACAAATATTTACACCTAGAATGCCGGATTTAAAAATGTTAAATTCGACCAAATATCTTTACAAATTAACTTTCATTAAGTGCAGTTACGAACGCTCGTCCGGTCTGGTCTCACAGGTGGCGTGAGGCAAAGTTATGAAAGAGATGATGCAGACGAAAGCAAGGGGTTAGCGCACCTTTACAGTCAAAAAAGCATAAAATTAAGGTAAAAAGAATGCAAAACAACAGTTCCTCCCTTACCTTTGCATAGCATTATGCCGGCACGGACCATGCCTGTAGCCGCACCGCGCAAGGCGGAGACGGAAAGGCAGAAACCGCAAACACAGGCAGAACACGATGCGATGCCACCGGGAAATGTACATTAACACAACACATGACAATAAATTTTGAAACGATGAAGACATTATCTGCTATCTCACTCGCCACAGTCATGACACTGCCACAGGCAGCAACGGCACAGACAAGCTATCCGCACACACCAAAAGACAACACGGTGGACGTATATTTCGGTACGGAAGTTCCCGACCCCTACCGCTGGCTGGAAAACGACACAAGCAAAGCCACAGCCGAATGGGTGGAAGCACAGAACAAGGTGACATCTGCCTACCTCTCCAAACTGCCCATGCGCAAAAAGCTGCTGACACGTCTGCAGCAACTGTGCAACTACGAGAAGATAGGAATACCGTTCAAGCGCAACGGCAGATACTACATATACCGCAACAACGGACTGCAAAACCAGTCGGTGCTCTACACCATGGACAAACCGGGCGGTGAGGAGCGTGTGTTCCTCGACCCCAACACCCTGTCTGACGACGGCACGGTGGCACTCACGGGCGTAAACTTCTCGCACAACGGCAAGTATGTAGCCTACTCCATATCACGCAGCGGCAGCGACTGGAAAGAGTTCTACGTCATTGACCTCGCCACAGGCAAACTGCTCGATGACCACATCATGTGGGCAAAATTCTCGGGAGCGGCATGGCAGGGAGACGGCTTCTATTACAGCGCCTACGATGCACCGGAGGAAGGAAAGGAGCTGTCAAGCGTGAACGAGGTACACAAGGTGTACTATCACCGCATAGGCACGCCGCAGAGCGAGGATGTGCTGTTCTATCAGAACCCGGCCTACCCCAAACGCTTCTACACCATGATGGTAAACGAGGAGGAGACGATGGCTTTTCTCCATGAGAGTGGCGACGGTGCAGGCAACAACATATACGTCAGAGACCTCACGAAGAAGGATGCACAGTTCATACAGATGACATCTGACATGAATTATACCTACATACCGCTGGAGAACGTTGGCGATACCATATATATATTGACCAACTACGGGGCTCCGCGCAACAGGCTCATGAAGGCCACCCTCGGCGCTCCGGGGCTGAAAGACTGGCAGGAGGTGGTGCCCGAAAGCGACGTGGTACTGGAAAGCGCCGACATGATAGGCGGAAAGATGCTGCTAACCTACTCGAAGGATGCCACATCGCACGCCTACGTGTACAACATCAACGGACAAAGGCTCAACGAGGTGAAGCTGCCCATGATAGGCTACGTGGGCTTCAGCGGCAAAAAGGATGACAAGGAGTGCTTCTACTACTTCACGTCATACACCGTGCCGGGCACCATATACAGCTACGACATAGACACAAACGAGAGCCGCGTGTTCGCCGCACCCAAACTGCCTTTCAACATAGACGACTACACGAGCGAACAGGTGTTCTACACAAGCAAGGACGGCACACGCGTGCCCATGAGCATAACCTACAAGAAGGGAATGAAGAGAAACGGCAGCAACCCGGTGATGCTGCACGGCTACGGAGGCTTCAACATAGCCCTGCCGCCATCGTTCTCGGCATCGCGCATAGCCTTCCTCGAACGTGGAGGCATCTTTGCCGAAGCCAATCTGCGCGGCGGAAGCGAGTATGGCGAAGAGTGGCACCAGGCCGGCACTAAGATGCAGAAGCAGAACGTGTTTGACGACTTCATAGCCGCCGCCGAATATCTCATCGCCGAGAAATACACTGACACCAAACACCTCGCCATAATAGGCGGCAGCAACGGCGGACTGCTGGTAGGCGCCTGCATGACACAACGCCCCGAACTCTTCGCCGTGGCTGTACCGGAAGTGGGCGTGATGGACATGCTGCGATACCATAAGTTTACCATAGGATGGAACTGGGCAAGCGACTACGGCACAAGCGAGGACAGCAAGGAGATATTCGACTATCTGCACGGATATTCGCCGCTGCACAACCTGAAACCGGGCACGGCATATCCCGCAACTCTCGTCACCACCGCCGACCACGACGACCGTGTGGTGCCCGCACACTCGTTCAAGTTTGCCGCAACACTGCAGGAATGCCAGGCAGGAAACAAGCCTACACTAATACGCATAGACACCAAAGCAGGACACGGAGGTGGCAAACCGCTTGCCAAACAACTGGAGGAAACGGCAGACATATACAGCTTCATACTTTACAACGTAGGGCAGAAAAAATAAACACATTTATTTTGCCATCCCACCTATTTTGGGTAATTTTGCAGCCGTTCACATATGTAAAGGAATAACACTATAATCATATTTTTGACATGGCATATACACGTATGACCGCTGCCGAAGCTGCAGCGTTAATCAAGAACGGAGAGAACATTGCTCTCAGCGGCTTCACGCCATCAGGCGCCGCCAAAGCCGTAACAAAGGAACTGGCAAAGATAGCCGTGGCTGAACACGAAGCAGGAAAGGAGTTTCAGGTGGGCATCTTCACAGGAGCCTCAACAGGACAAAGCACCGACGGCGACCTCGCCAACGCACAGGCTATACGCTACCGCGCACCCTACACCACCAATTCCGACTTCCGCAAGCACGTGAACCTCGGAGAAATAGCCTACAACGACATCCACCTCAGCCAGATGGCACAGGAACTGCGCTACGGATTTATGGGCGAAGTGGACTGGGCTATACTCGAAGTGTGCGACATGGAAGAGGGAGAAACAACCTGCAAGGCATATCTCACATCGGCAGGAGGCATAAGCCCCACAGCCGCACGCCTCGCAAAAAAGGTAATACTGGAGCACAACACCTTCCACAGCAAGGGCGCAAAATATCTGCACGACGTATATGAACTGCAAGACCCGCCATACCGCCAGGCAATACCTCTCACCGGAGTGAGCGACAGGATAGGAAAACCATACGTTGAGATCGACGCAAGCAAGATAGTGGGCGTGGTGGAATGTAACATACCCGACGAGGCACGCGCCTTCAAGGACCTCGACCCCGTAACCACACAGATAGGAATGAACGTGGCAGAGTTTCTCGTTGCCGACATGCACAGGGGCATCATACCGCAGTCGTTCCTGCCGCTGCAGAGCGGAGTGGGCTCGACAGCAAACGCCATCCTCGCCGCACTGAGCCAGGACAAGAACGTGCCCGACTTCAACATCTTTACCGAAGTGCTGCAGGATGCCGTGGTAGACATGATGCTGGAAGGCAGGGTGAAAGACGCCTCGGCATGCTCGCTAACAGTGACCAACGAGAGCCTGATGAAGGTGTACGACAACATCGACTACTTCAAACAGCACCTCACACTGCGCCCAAGCGAGATATCGAACTCGCCGGAACTGATACGCCGACTGGGCGTCATCGCCATAAACACGGCTCTCGAGGTAGACATATATGGCAACGCCAACTCAACACACATCAGCGGAACAAAGATGATGAACGGTATAGGAGGCTCGGGCGACTTCGAACGCAACGCTTACATATCGTTCTTCACATGCCCGTCTACGGCTAAGGGCGGACTGATAAGCTCTATAGTGCCAATGGTAAGCCATCACGACCACACCGAACACGACGTGAACATCATTGTTACCGAACAGGGTGTGGCTGACCTGAGAGGCAAGAGCCCGCTGCAGCGCGCACAGTGCATAATAGAAAACTGTGCTCATCCCGACTACCGCGAACTGCTCTGGGACTACCTGAAGCTGAGCCGTGGCGGACATACCAAGCACAACCTGCCCGCAGCGTTCGCTTTCCACGACACGCTGGCACGCAAGGGCGACATGCGCCTCACGGATTTCGCTGAATACGTAAAGTAAAAACACAGGCTTCACACTGCCTTATAACATGCCCGATGGGCGTAACGACACTGCTGAAAATGCCATTTCACGACATTACATAATGCAAAAGGTCGCTACGTCCATCGGCTTTCTTTTTTATATAAAGCCTGTCTTAACCCAAAAAGGTCATTAGATTATCCTGAAAATAATGCCGTGCTGCAGAGCAAGCGGCTTGTTGTGGGCAAAAAAGACCGTGCCGTCCACGGGAGAAAGGACCTCCTCGAGCACGCTTCCGTCAAACGGATGCAGAATGCGCGCCAGCACATCGCCGCGCCGCACGTCGTCGCCGGCACGCGCTATGCGGAAGAAGATGCCCGCACGTGCCGCCGTAATGTTGGTGAGCTTCTCCTCGTCGAGCATTACCGACTCGTAACCGGCACTGCGCACGCGGTGGTTTATAACGCCCTTCTTCGAAAGGAATCGCAATATGGCATCTATGGTCTGCGCACTCGTGGCATCCTCCACATAGTTTGTCTGCCCGGCATAGAGCGAATAGGCCTTGGTGCCCCATATCTGCCAGTTGTAGTTGAGCAGCGTGGTGTCGAACGGCAGCGGCCTGCGCAGCGTAACGAAGGGCAGTCCGAAGAGCCTCGCCCCGTCGGTATCCTCATAGCACGTACGAAGCATGCGCACATGAGGCACAAAATCGCCCGGCATATAAAAGCTTGCCAACTGTATGCCGTATTCGTAATCCTGCAATATGGTGAAGATGGCATCGGCTATGCGCTGCGTGGTCTCGCCTTTGTTGTAACCGGGAAACATGCGGTTGATGTCGGTGCCGTCCATAGTCCAGAAGCGCCGGCTCACATTCATAGAGAAAGGGTTGCACGACGGTATCACCAGCACGCCGCAGCCGCTGTTCAGCCCGCCTCTCTCCTCTATGCCCTGCAGCTCTGCCACAATGCGCGAACAGATGTACTGCTGCTGTATCTCGTCGCCGCGCATGGCTCCCACCACAGCCACGGTGTGGGCATCGCCGCCAAAACGGAAAGCCCTTATGCGGAAGTCATCGCGATAGGGCGACTTCATGTCGTATAGTATCTCTTTTTTCATCTTCTGTATTTCTTATCCTTCCTTATATAATAAGGTATAACTACATCCTGCATATCCTTGCCATGAGCGAGCCTTCATAGACTATGGGATAGGCGCGTATGGTGAACAGGAATCCCTTGCAGGGCGACACCACACGGCTGAGCACACTGCCCGTGAGCGGCTCCACTATTTCTCCGATAAGCTCTCCCTCCGCCACTATTGTGCCGCACTTGAGATCGGTGAGAAAGACGCCGGAGGCCTCGGCATTGAGAAAAGCCACGTTATTGCCGCGGCATACGAGAGGTTCGGGCATTACCGGACGGTTGATGATGCCCTGCCACATGTTCATCTCGCGCATGAGGCACAGTATGCCACCCACAAGGCGCGAACACATCTTGTGGTTTATGCGATGCCCCACACCCATCTCCACCACAAGACACGGCGTACCCGTGGAGTTGAGAGAGTGGGCAAGAGTAGATTCGAGCACCGTGGCAGCATCGTGAATCCACACAAAGTCGACATTGAGATAAGATGCAAGCGGCACGAGCGTCTCTTCGTCGAGCACGTTGATGCGCACCTGCGGCGTTTCGCGCAGATAGAGGTTGCTGGAGTGTATGTCTATGACGAGGTCGGCGCCGCGCAGGTCTTCAACGATGGTGTGCACCGCCTGTTCGACCATCGTCCCATCGGGATTACCCGGAAAAATGCGGTTCATGTCGAGGTCGAAGTTGGGCACGCCGCGCTGTATGGTGTCTATGCCGAGCGGATTGAGCGCCGGATATATCTCGACAGTTCCGTCAAGATGCACCGTCTCTTCGGTAAGCAGGCGTGCCATCTCGTAGCACACCATCTGTCCCTCAAGCTCGTCGCCGTGCGTTCCAGTAACAATGCAGAGGCGCAGGCTTCCCGTACCGCCCTTTATCACGTTCTTCCTTATCATCAACTCCTCGTCGATGGGCAGTTCGGTAGAATATACAGTTGAAATCATTCTTTTTATGGTTTGGATTGTTTTGCTTCATATCTCTGTCACCTTCACGTCGGTGAGCATGGTGTGGCGGGCGTCTCCGCCGAACATTCCACGGTTTACGGGACAGTAGGATGCGTCGCGTCCGTGGGCAAGCTTGATGTATCCGTAGTCTATGCATACATCGTTCGTGGGGTCGATGCCACGCCAGGAATATCCGTCGAACACCTCTACCCAGGCATGTGTCTGCCCCGTGCCGCAAAGAAATCCGCACACATATCTGGCAGCCAGCCCAGCCCTACGGCAGAGGGCTATCATAACGTGGGCGTAGTCCTGGCAAACGCCGCGTCGCAGCACCATGGCATCGGCAGCAGTGGTGCTTACGTCGGTGGCACCTGGCGCATATTCCATCATGGCATGCACCTCGTGGGCTATGCCGACGGCAAGACCGAAGTCGGCAGTAAACGCCGGGTCGCGGTGCGTGGCGGCTTCCGTTGCCGGCATGTCGAAGCGGCTGCCTGGAACAGCGTCCGTTCCGGCACAACAGGTGAGGCGCGAGGGTAGACGCCACAGCATGAGCGGCATTGCGTCGGCAGCCACCTTATATTCCGTCATGGACACAATGCCGGTGCTGACATACGCCATAGAAGTGTGGGCATCGCGGCGGTTGCCGTAAGCCAGGCGGTTGTCGAAGGCATCGCGACCGTAACGCATCCTGTAGCCCGATGACATGACGAGATGTTCCTCCTCAATGTCGATGTAACTGCACTGTGCCGGCTGGCACCTTAGCATCACCGCATGATTGACCACGGGCTGTCCGAAATTAACCAGCGTGCAATAGTTGTACAGATAGCGTCGGCTCATACACGCACAAGACCGTTTACATACTTGATGAGCGTGCTCTTGCACTCGTCATCGTCCGCCCGGTAGTTCTCGGGAGTAATCAGAGCATCAAGCTGCTCCCTTACGTGGTCGTCAATCTCGTCGCTTATCTCTCTGCTGCAACGTTTGAAAGAGTCGTAGGCAAGCGCTATGCGGCGGTAAGGATAGCCGAAACGCAACTGCATGTCGATGTTCTCAATGTTTCTTCCCGTCAGCATGATGCTGAGCGCCTTGTGGTTCTGCAGCCTCTGCTCCGCCGAACCCCAGAACGCGAGCGACCAGTCTATCACCGGCTGCAGCGCGGAGGTATTGAGAGCGTGCTCTGCCTTGCACCTCTTTACGAGGGCTATGCTCATCTCTATGTAGCTGAGCGTTTCGGACATGATGTCCTCGCGCAGCAATATGGCGTTGTTCATCGCATAATTGAGCGCGGAAATCACCGAACAGGGATTTGCATCATCGTACATCATGCCGTAAGTAAACTCGTCGTTTGTTGTGTATGTGCCCGAAGTGTCGAGCCTTCGCCACAGCGACATGTATTCATCGGGATGACAGTCAATCATCTTGTCATAGCATTTGTTGAGCACGTGGATGGTCATATATACGCGCTCCTCGTACCTTCCGAGCCAGAAAAGCCTGTTGGCCTTGGTTGCTGAAATAATATCACTCTTTACCATAATGTCTGTGTTTGTGTTCTTATGTCTACGTAATGTGTCATTCGGTCATCACCCACGTGTCCTTGAATCCGCCTCCCTGCGAGGAATTGACCACAAAAGAGTCGGGATTGCGCGAGAAGCGTGTGAGTCCGCTGCGCCATACCTTTGTCTCCCTGCCGCTTACCACGAAGGCCCGCAGGTCTGCCTTGCGCCATACAAGCTCCTCGCCGTCCAGAATCTCCATATCCTTGAAGTCCACCACCTCCTGGGCAATCCATCTGCGCGGCTGCTCCACGATGAGAGCCTTCAGTTCCGCAAGCTTTTCGGGCTCCAGTTTGCTGCCGAAGACGACACCATATCCGCCCGCCTCGCTAACATCCTTTATCACCAGCCTGCCGATATTGTCCATTACGTAGCGGTAGTCATCTTCATAATAAGGCAGATAGGTCGGGGCGTTGCACAGTATGGGCTCCTCGTCGAGATAATACCGCACCATCTTCGGTACGAAATAGTATATTCCCTTATCGTCGGCAACGCCATTGCCTATTCCGTTAATCAGCGCCACATTACCTGCACGGTACGCTTGCATGACGTTCGGAATGCCGAGCAGCGACGAGGGCTCGAACATGAGCGGGTCCATATACTCATCGCTCACACGGCGATAGATGGCGCCGACGCGAATCTTCTCGTGATACATTCCTGCATAGTACACCTTGTCGTCCTCTACGAAGAGATCGCCCGGATAGGCAAGCGTGGCGCCTGTCTTCTCGGCGAAGTACGAATGCTCGAAGAAAGCCGAATTGTAGCGGCCGGGGGTCAGAATGACGGCAATGCCCCTGCCTCCGTTCATCTCGTCCATCATATTGCGCAGCAAGTCGGCGTAGTCGCGGTTGTCTGCCACCGGGTTTACGGCGAAAGTAGATGGCGATACCTTGCGGGTTACCGTTCGTGCTATCATCGGATAGCTTGCTCCCGAGGGAATGCGCAGGTTATCTTCAAGCACATACCAGCGGCCGTCTTTTCCTTCCACGAGGTCTATGCCGGCAATATGGGCGTAAACGCCGCCGATGGGACTTATCCCGTCGCACTCGGGCATGTATCCTTTCGACGAGAATACGAACTCTTCGGGAATGATTCCGTCGCGCACGATGCGGCGGTCGTGGTAAACGTCCCATAAAAACATGTTGAGCGCCTTAACCCGCTGCTGCAGGCCGCGCTCAAGATAGTCCCAATCGTCTTTGCTGATAATGCGCGGCACGGAGTCGAACGGGAAAAGCTGCTCGTTGAATACTCCTTTTTTATATACGCCGAAACGCACTCCGAAGCGTTCCATCCATTTGTTCACCGTGTCGCGACTGTCTGTCAATTCCTTTATCTTTATCATAACGTGTTTTGTTTTGTGTTTGTTCGCTTTCCTCTTCAATACGTATATCAGTCTGCTGACATTGTGCCGGTATTGTTATGCAAAAGTAATCACTTTGCAAGCAAAATCAAATAATCAACGACAGAAATCAATACTGAATTCTGTTTTACTTTACTTTTGATAACTATAAAAACGATTTTAATTACAAATTGAAAGGAAAGCAACGCTCTTTGCTTTCAATCCGGCACGTCATACGGTTTGTTTAACCACCAAAAAGACCTGCATTGCATCATCGCAATACAGGTCTCGGGATTAAAGCCTATATCAACATAATATATAATCCCATATCAGTCATTAGACTGTTGCAAGCAAACAAGACTATTATTTCACTTCACTGTCTTTTTTGTCTAATGACATTTCTGATTTAAAGAAATAAGTATTATTGCCTTTTCCGGTCCGGCATGTCTGCGTTCCGTACGGAATCAGGATGCCGGTCCTTGCTTTTTAGTAATCCGTATTCTGCGGATTGAAGTTGGTCCAACCGTCAGCCCAGTTGTCTGAGGCGGCAAAGGCACCTATGTAAGCCACTACAGTGAATGCGTTTCCGAGTCCGTTGAAAGAGGCTGCAGAGAGAAGCGGACTTCCTGCCTGCGGCATGAATGGCGAACCGGCACCCACGGGGTCGGCAAGCAGCAGCGAACTCTTGTCTACATACTTGTTTCCCGGCTGTGCGAGGAAGAAAGTGTGCGAGTAAGAGGGCTGACCGGCGTCTATCACCGCCTTGTTGGCTGCATCATAGAGGCAGTCGTCGTACACCTTGTTGGCGTCGCTGCCTATCACGCCCATGTTGGCAAACCATATGTTCTGCAGTTTCAGTGTTCCCGCGGCTGCCTGCTGCGGTGTGTTACCCTTCTCGCCGTCGAGGATGAGACCTACAGGCCAGTCGAGAGCCACCGAGTTTACGCAGTTCAGACGTGAGCTTCGGCGTATGTGCATGGCGCTTTGGAACTTGCCGAGAGCCGAACCGTTGTTGGGATAGAAGTCACCGCCGTTGATATAGTCGGTAGCGTTGCTGAAAGAAGCGTCGGCACGCGGACCTACGAAGGTGATGTTACTGAACGTGGCGTTGGTAAAAGGACTCACGGGCGAGCCGTCGGCGCAGTTATCGCTCTCAAAGCTGTTGCTCTGCGATGTGTCTGCTATGCGTGAATTACGCATTGCCAGTCCGAACTGCACGTTTCCGCTGAATCCGTTGTCCGTATCGAAGTCGTCATCCCATCCGTGATAAGCCACGAGGTAGCGGCAGTTTACGGTACCTCCGAACCATTCGAACGAGTCGTCGTTTGAGTAAGACACCTGCACATGGTCTACCTTGGTTCCGCTTCCCACCGAACCGAGCGTCAGTCCGTTTATTTCCTTGTCGCGCTCGAAGGGATAGCCGGCAAATTCAATTCTCACGTAGCTCAGCACACCCGAGTTGTCGGCGTCGTCGTTACCTCCGTGCTTTGTGCGCGGACCGCCTTCTATCTGCATTTCCGTCTTGTTGTTGCGTGCTTTTCCGCAGAGTATTATTCCTCCCCAGTCTCCCGGTTTGCGCTGTCCTTTGGGTTGTGCCGAGGTAAACACGATAGGCTCTGTCGCCGTGCCCTGTGCTATAAGCTTTCCGCCGCGCTCGGCTATGAGTGCAGCCATGGTGAGTTTGTCGCCCTTTATCACCGTGCCCGGCTCTATGGTGAGTTCGGCTCCGTCGGCTATGTAAATCCAGCCGCGCATGGTGTATGTGCCGCGTTTCAGGGTCTGCTTGCCCTTGAATACAAACTGCTGGTTGCCGTTGCCTATCACCGTTCCGTTGGCATTCTCGCTTCCGTCGGCATTGAACAGAATATTTTCGCAGGCTTCAATTCCGCCGTCCTCGCTCCACACGTAAGCTACGGGGTTTTCACCTTCCTGCTTCTCTTCATCGTCGTCACTGCACGAGCAGAAGCCCATTGCAAGCATCAGGATGGCAAGGCATCCAAGATAATCTTTCTTTCTCATAAGAATAATGATTTTGTTTTTATTATGTGAAAAATGCTGTTCACTGTTTCAGAATTTGGCTGTCACGGTCAGCGAAATGTTGCGACCGGGCTTGTATTGTCTTGTTATCTGTTCCACCTCGCGTGTGCCGCCACCGGGCTTTTGCACTTCGGCAAACTGCTTGTATGTTACGCTTTCGGCGAGCAGGTCTCTGACGGCGGCTTTCACATCGATATGGCTGCCGAAGATTTTAGAGATGGAGATGTCGAAGGTGTTGCGCGGCATTTCGTAGCTGTCGGGGATGCGTGCATTGTCTTCGCTTCCGGTGGAGCCCTCGCTTCGTCCCACGCCTATTATGCGTTTTCCTATGCGGTTGTACAGCAGGGCGACGTTGGCGTTGTGGCGTTCGTTGCGGTAGAAGAATCCGGTGTTCACGAGATAGGGCGACTGTCCCTGCATTGGGCGGTTGTCGTTGCGTGATGTCTCGTCGAATTTCACCCGGCTGTGTATCAGCGCACCGTTGAACGACCAGCTCAATCCGTCGAGTCCGATGAACGAGAGGTCCTTGCGTATGTCGAGTTCGACGCCGAAGTTGTTGGCACTGGCGGCGTTCTCGTACGAATATATAAGGTCTGTACCTCCTGCCACCGTGTAAGTCCACTCTATCGGGTTCTCGAAGTGCTTGTAAAAGCCGGCGAGCGTTATCTGTTCGCCCTTTGTGGGATAGAACTCGTAGCGCAGGTCTACGTTATGGATGTAGCACGACTTCAGGCCGGCGTTTCCTTGCACGCTGGAGGCGAGGTCGAAGTCGTAATATACCGATGGTGACACCTCGCGGAACTCCGGTCTGTTCACCGATTTGCCGTATGAGAGTCTTATCTGGTGCTGTTCGTTGATTCTGAAAGTGGAGTTAATTGACGGAAAGAAGTCGCGGTCTCTATAAAATTTACTGCGGTGACTGACTTCATAGTCGCGTGTATTTGATATTAACTCCATTTCGTTGAACTCGTACCTCACTCCGGCGAAGATGCTGAACTGTCCTATTGGCAGTGTGGCAGCCAGATATCCGGCTCCGAGCTTGTTGTTACCCTTGTAGTCGTTGCGCTTGTGCATCTCCTCTATCATATACATTCCCTCTGCGCCGAGGTAAGTATTGTCAGAGAGCAGTTCCGTCATGTCCATACTGCGGAAGCCTTCGGGCAGGGTGTTGGCTGCGGGATTCCATGCGTATATGAACTGTCGTGTCAGATATTCGCGTGTGCGGTATTCGCCGTAGGCACCTATCTTTATCTGTGGAGCCAAAGCGCCGATGTTTAGTTCGCGACTGCCGTTCACTGCCGCCGACACTATATGCTCGTCGAGTTTGGTAAATTCGCGGTTTATGTCGTTGCCTGTTGTCAGTGCCAGCTCGCCGGTGGTGAGTGCGTCGTCCACGAGATATCGTCTGCGGTCGGGCATACGGCGGTTGGCGTAGGCGTAACTGCCGCTCCAGTCCAGGTTGTTTTGTCCGAGCCTGTGCCTGCCCGTGAGCTGCACGTTATAGGTTGTGCGGCTGCGATAGTAGTATTCGGCGCTCTGTTCGTTGTTCGACTGTGCGCTTACTCCCTCGCGCCACGTGTAGCGATCGGTGGCAAGGCGATTGAATATGTTCTTCAGCTCAAACTTGCTGTTGCCTGCCAGCAGTGCGAGATTGAGCATAGCCCCGAGGCGCACGTTGTTGTTGTACTGGTCGTCTACCGAATGGCGCAGATAGTTGCTGCGGTCGTTGGTCTCGTCGTACACTCCGAAGAGGTTGTTTTCCATTCTTTCGTACGTGCGGTACTCGTTTGTATAGTTCAGTGCGCCCGTCATGCCTATCTGCACGCTTCCGGGAGTCCATCTGCGCGCCCATTCGGCGCCGAGCTTCACGTCGCCTGCCGGCTTCATGTTCTTCACCTTCCAGTCTGTATTGAAGCCGTTGGCAGCCGGGTCCACCGTTCTATCTCCTGCCACGGCAGGCAGTGCCACGTTGAATCCTCCGTCGAGCGAGCGCAGTCCGTTGTCGAATCCGAGGAAGTCGGTTCCGCTGCCTTTCGAGAAGGCGAACGAGCGTAAGTGTGCGCGGTCGTTCCAGTTGCCGCCGAGCGACACGGCAAACATGTTTGCCGCCGGAATGTCCTTGGTGTTTATCTTTATGAATCCGCCGCAGAAGTCGGCAGGATATTCGGGCGATGGCGATTTCACTATCACGAGGTTGTCTATCTGGCTGCTCGGTATGATATCGAACGAGAAGGCGCGCGAGTCGGCTTCGCTGCTCGGCACTGCGCCCCCGTTTATCCACACGTTGTTGTAGCGTTGCGAGAGGCCTCTCACCATCACAAACTTCTCGTCGATGATGCTCACGCCGGGCACACGGCGTATCACTTCGCTTGCATTGTTGTCCTGTGTCTTCTTTATTTCCTGTGCCGATATGTTGCTCACTATGACGGGGCTCGTCTTGGCTACCTCTATCATGGCTGCTTCGGTGTTGCGGCGTATCATGCCTTTCACCTTCACTTCGCCAAGCGTCTGCTCGTCGGGCTCCATCTCTATCACTAAAGTATCCCGCGATGGATGGTCTTCTGCCCGAACCCCGTCAATCTCTTTCGTCTTATAGCTCACAAAACGCACTATAAGCGTATATCGTCGTCCTTTCTGCAAGCCTTTCAGCGTGAATGTTCCGTCCACGCCCGACACGCATCCTGCGCCGGCATTGCCTTCGGGTTGCACTGTGGCACCCGTGAGCGGCTCTTTCGTTTTGGCGTCAATTATCTTTCCTCTGATGTCTGCTGCCTTCGTCATGAGCGTTGCACCAAGCAACATTACCATGAAGGCGATGGTCTTTACCATGTGGTTTGTCATCTTCTGTTGTCTTATTCCATTTCTCGACTGCAAAGTTATGACGGCTATGTTTCAACGATGTTCCACTGTTGTGATGAAAAAATTACCATATTATTACATTTATGTTATCGACGAGCGGCACTGTTTTTTCGACAAACGGCGCACAGACAACAAGGTTTCCGATACCATCAGACCGGAAATCTTCGTCTTATATACATTATTATATATATATAGAGAGAATAAGTCTTTATCCCAAACGGCTCGTCATATTGTCCTTTCAGACGATAATCTGTTTGGGATAATAAACTGTTTGAGGTAATTATCTGTTTGGGATAAAAATCTGTTTAGGATAAAAAAAAGCATCGGGAGCGCAGCCTCAACGTTCTATGGTTGCGCCCCAGATGCAGAATGGGTATTGGCGTAGATGGGAATTGTAGAACCGTCTGTCGCCCGTCACCTCACGTCCTATGAAGTCGGGCTTGTCGAACGGCTCGTCTTCGTTTGCGAGTTCCACCTCCGCCATCACCAGCGGTGCGTTGTCGCCATAGAACTCATCCACTTCGAAGACGTGGCTACCGCTTCTCACAAGCCAGCGTGTCTTGTCTATTATGCCCGGTTCACAGAGTTTGAAGAGCTGCTCTGCCTCTTCGGGCGTAATCTCCTTTTCAAATTCATATCGGCTCATGCCGGCAGCATCCGACGGTCCCTTTATTGTAAGGTAAGCCCTTGTGCCTCTTGTGCGCACTCTCACCGTGCGCCCGCCCGAGCTGCATATATAGCCCTGGCGTATTCGGCTGCTGTCGTATGCCGAACGCTTGTAGCTGTCGTTGGTTACAAGAAATTTGCGTTCTATCTCCAGTCCACTCATTTCAGCTCATCAGCACCACTGTGTACACGAGGTAGATAACTGCGAGCAATACTAACACGGCGAAAATCCACTTCACCACCTTCTTACCCTCTTTCTCCTGTCGTGCTTGATAAGCGGCACGGCGCGCATTGTTTTTGTTGCTCATAATATTTTGGGTTATTTAGTTGTTTGGTTATTCCTCTATTCGTCGTCGTTCACGGGGAATTCCATGAGATACGCCTTTATGAAGTCGTCAATCTTTCCGTCCATCACGCCGTCCACGTCGGTGGTCTGATAGTTTGTGCGGTGGTCCTTCACGCGTCTGTCGTCGAACACGTAGCTTCTTATCTGGCTTCCCCACTCTATCTTCTTCTTCCCTGCCTCAATCTTGGCCTGTGCCTCGAGGCGTTTCTTCATGGCTCTGTCGTATAGTTGCGACTTGAGCAGTCGCATGGCGTTGTTTCTGTTCTCGAGCTGCTTTCGGCTCTCGGTGTTTTCTATGAGAATTTCCTCTTCCTCTCCCGTGTCCGGGTCCACATACTGGTATCGCAGGCGCACGCCGGTTTCCACCTTGTTCACGTTCTGTCCGCCGGCGCCTCCGCTTCTGAAGAGGTCCCAGCTTACACGAGCCGGGTCTACATATACTTCTATGGTGTCATCTACGAGTGGCGACACGAAGACGCTGGCAAAGCTTGTCATGCGCTTGCCCTGTGCGTTGAATGGCGACACGCGCACAAGGCGGTGCACACCGTTTTCGCTTTTCAGGTAGCCGTAGGCATATTCGCCGCCTTCTATCTGCATTGTCACGCTCTTTATTCCGGCTTCGTCGCCGTCCTGCAGGTTGCTTATTGTCACCTTATGTCCGTGTGCCTCCGCCCATCTCTGGTACATTCTCATGAGCATCTGTGCCCAGTCCTGGCTTTCTGTGCCTCCGGCGCCGCTGTTTATCTTCATCACGCAGTCCATCGGGTCTTCCTTCTGGCGCAGCATGTTCTTCAGTTCGAGGTTTTCTATGGCTTCCATGGCGCGCGCATAGTCGGTGTCCACCTCCTCTTCCGTCACCATGTCGTCCTTGTAGAAGTCGAAAGCCAGCTGCAGTTCGTCGGCATGCAGGCGCACCTCGTCATATCCGTCGAGCCATCGCTTTATGGCCTTCACCTTTTTCATCTGCTCCTCGGCGCGCTTCGGGTCTTCCCAGAAGTCGGGAGCCTGCGTGCGCAGGTCTTCTTCTTCAAATTCTATCCTTTTCTTGTCGATGTCGAGATATCTTTTCAGTGCGTCGGCACGTTCCAAGACATCTTTCAGTTGGTCGGCTGTTATCATATGTTTTCAGTGTTGCGATATTGCTGTCAGTATGTTTCCGTTACGTTACGTCATGTCACTCCACGTACATTCTGTCTATCTCGTCCTTATAGTTGTCGTTAATAACCCTTCGTTTCAGTTTCAGCGTGTTAGTGAGTTCTCCGCGTTCCATGCTGAAGTGGTGTGGCAGCAGTGTGAAGCGCTTTATCTGCTCGTAGTGTGCGAGTTGCTGCTGTAAGGTGTCTATGCGCTCCTTCATCATGTTGTATATCTTCTCGTTGCGGCAGAGGTCCTCTCGGCTTTCAAAGTCTATGCCGTTGGCGCGTGCATACTCCTCGACGAGCCTGTATTCGGGTATGATGAGTGCAGAGACAAACTTGCGCTCGTCGGCTATGATGGCTATTTGGTCAATGAACTTATCGACGAGCAGCTTCGACTCTATCATCTGCGGCGCGATATATTTTCCGTTGGATGTCTTGAACAGGTCTTTTATTCTTTCTGTGAGGAAGAGCTCTCCGTCTTTTATATATCCGGCGTCGCCCGTGCGGAAGTATCCGTCGTCGGTGAAGGCGGCGCGTGTCTGCGCCTCGCGGTTGTAGTAGCCTCGCGTTATGGTGGGACCCTTGAGCAGAATTTCGCCCTCCTCGCTCACCTTTATGTCTATGCCTTCTATGGGATATCCCACGGAGCCTATGGTGTAAGGCTTTCCCCGGTGGTTGCAGCTCACCGTGGCAAGACTTTCGGTGAGACCGTATCCGGCGAGCATGTTGAGTCCTATGCTGTGTACAAATTCTTCCACGTGCGATGATATTGCCGCACCTGCCGTGGGGAATATGTTGGGGTTGGTAAGTCCGAGTTCCTTGCGTACAAGGCTGAAGATGGTCTTGTTTATCATCTCGTACTCGAGATGCAGTGGCAGCGGCGGACGCTTTCCGCGGCTGATGTATTCAATGTTGTGCTTTCTGCCCACAGCCAGTGCGTTGCGGAATATCTTGCGCTGCACGGCGCTCGAGCTTTCTATCTTTTCCATCACGCCCGAATACACCTTTTCCCAGAAGCGTGGCACGGCGCACATGCTTGTGGGATGTGTCTCGCGCATAGACTTCTGCACTTCCTGCGGATAGGTGTTTATTATGAGCGATGCTCCCTCGGAGAGGCTGAGCAGTGTCCATCCCTTTTCGAAGATGTGCGCGTAGGGCAGAAAGTTGAGCACGCGGTCCTTTTCCGTCAGCGGCACGCAGCGGTCGTTGGCTTCGAGTGCGGCATGGTACTGTCCGTGACTAAGCATCACTCCTTTGCTGTCGCCTGTTGTTCCGCTGGTGTACAGTATGTTGGCAATATCGTCGAAGGTGGCTTCGGCATATAGGCTCTCCACCTCCGTCTGCCGCGGGAGCGACTCGCCGAGCTTCAGGAAGTCATCGAAATAGAGGGCATGAGGGTCGTGGTTGCTTATGCGCACGCTGCGGTCGAAGATAATTATCCGCTCCATTGAGCCGCACAGTGCAAACACGCGGTGGGCCTTGTCATACTGTTCCTGCTCGCCGACGAAGAGAAAGCGCACATGGGCGTCGTTGATCATGAACTGTATCTGCTGCTCGCTGCTTGTGGCGTAGAAGGGAATGGTTACGGCTCTCACGCCCCAGGCACCGAAGTCGGTAAACAGATACTGGGCGCAGTTCTGCGCGAAGATGCCCACATTCTCCTGCGGACGTACGCCAAGGTTAAGAAGGGCGTTCGATACAATTTTCACCGTCTTGGAGAACTGATTCCAGGAAAGTTTCTTCCACTCCGAGCCTCCGAAATCCTTGTATTGCAGGACTTCGCGGTCGCCATACTTCTTCGCTTGGTCGTGAACGAGCACCGACAGATGGCTGTTTGTCTGCATAATATGTATTATTTTAAACAATAAGACAGACAGCCATAGCCGCAATATCTCCTTTACGGATTGTTCCTCACGCTGCCTGTATCATGCAAAGTTATGGCAAAAATGGCAGAAAACAAAGAAAAGGCATTGAATTTTGACCTACGACAGCGCCTATTTCAGCTTTTTCGCCCACGCCTTACCACGGAACGCAGAGGGGGGACTGCCGACACGGGC
>CAMTJK010000032.1 GCA_947072805.1 uncultured Prevotella sp. | reverse complement strand
GTTAAAGTAAACATTTTTCATAAAAGTAAATAAATGTTATACGTATCAAATCGTGTGTGTGTTGTGAGCTACAGTAGATTCAGATTTATTTCATTATGCTTTTTGTCGTGTTCAGTCTACTTCGTCACTTTTAGTTGGAAGGGAGTGATCGGCATACTGCCGTCGAGCGAACGTCCGTCAGCTTCGGCAGGATTGTCTTTCCATGCGTAGCGCACGCTGAAAGCCTCTGCCGACATTATGGTCACGGTGTTACCGTCGGCCACGGCCGGCGTATTGCGGTACTTGCCGTCGGCACCTGCCACCTCGAAGCCTGTCACGCTGCCTTTACGCAGCGGCTGGTCGAACGTGATGACGGTGCTTCCGTCAGAGACACTTGCGGCAACGGGCTCCGGAGCGAGCAACTTCTTCTTGCCGTACACTAGATTGTCGAACACAAGGGCGCAGCGTTCTGCCACCTCTTTCTTCTTCAGCGGATGAATGTCCACCTCTTCGCCGAGGTCGATGGCTACGGCAAGTCCTGCGCGAGCGTCATTGCCGGCAGCCTGGCGCTGTCCCTCGCGCAGCTGTGCCCAACCGCTGTTCTGCGGACTTGCGGAGGGAGCCATGTAGTTGGCAAGCTGAACGATGGCAAAGGGCAGTTCCGGCTGTTGCCACAGCTCGCGCCATGAGTGCATCAGACAGCCGAGCAGCGCTTCGTACTCGAGCGGACGTCCTGTGTTTGTCTCGCCCTGATACCACACCACGCCCGAAAGAGAGTAGGGCGCAAGCGGCTTGAGCATGCCGTTCCACAGTACCGACGACAGATTCTGTATGCCCATGGATATGGATGGCTGCGACGGCAGCTGCACACCAGGATGTACGAGCCATTCGGCTCCTACGGGCTGTATGTCGGTATCGGAAAATTCTATCTGGTAAGGTTTGTCCTTTGCAAACGACGGACGGCCGTTCTTGTTTACAAAGCGTACAGTAATGACGTTGTCGCCCTCACGGAGCAGTCCGGCGGGAATGTTGTAGCGGCGCGGCGGATATTGGTAATAGGTGCGCCCCACCTCCTGTCCGTTCACAAAGGTATAGTCGGCATCGTAGAGCATGCCGAGCCGCATGAGAGCCGGTTTGCCGGCGTGAGCCTTGTCTACATGTATGTGCTGGCGTAGCCAATAGGAGCCGCAGAAGCGGTAGTCGCTGATGGGCAGGCGGTACTGGTTGGCTTTCTGCCACGCACTGTCGTCGAAGGAGAGCGAGGTCCAGTTGCCCTGCACGCCCGGGTCTTTGGCGTTGAGCATGGCGTGCCAGCGGTTGTTGAGACGGTTGTTGAGGCTGTTGATGTCGCTCACGAGCTTGTCGTCCTGAAAAAACTCCGTCTCGCTCACGGCTTTTGGGTTGTAGATGAGCATGGAGTCGGCAGGCAGCCATGCTTCTATCGGCGTGCCGCCCCAGCTGCTCTGTATTACTCCCTGTGCCACACCGGTGGTGTTGTGCATGCGCTTGCCGAGGAAGTAGCCCAGGGCAGAGAAGTGCCATGCGTTTTCCTTGTCAAGCTTCTTCCATCCCGATGACTTCACGTCGCGGAGCGGCTGATGCGTCTCTGCCACATTGTCCACGCGGAACAGGCGTATCATGGCGTTCGCGTCGGCATCTATCTCGGCAGGATACTGCGGATAGACACGTTCTATGTCGGTATCGATGTTGGACTGTCCGGAACACAGCCACACGTCGCCTATCATAACATCCTTTATGACGATGTCGCCGGCATGCAACTCGTATGGTCCGCCGGCTTTCATCTTGGGCATATCCACGCGCCAGTTGCCGCCGGTATCAGCCACGGTGGTCATGCTCTTCCTGCCGAGCGTCACCTTGACTGTCTCGTTGGGTTCAGCCCATCCCCATACGGGAATGAGCTGACCGCGCTGCAGCACCATGCCGTCGGAAAAGATGACGGGTAACGAAACCTTGGCAGAGGCATATGCTGCCGACAAAAGACAAAAAACTAATAATATGATTCTTCTCATTTCCTCAAGTACCAGTTGTCCTTGTTCATCAGTTTGTTGTAAAGCTCGCTATCGACTTCACCGTTGCGAAGCGATATCGGGCGTGCAAGGTAAGAGGCATCGTTGCGGCGCAGGGCAACACGCATGAGGTCGTAGTAACGCATTCCCTCGAAAGCCGTCTCAAGAGCCATCTCGTCGATAATGAGATTCTCTACCTCGGGAATCTGCCATGCCACCGTGTCGGCACGGGTGGCGAGCTGCTCTGACGGCTGCGGGAGAACGTAGAACTTGTTTGCCTCGCTGTTGCCGCAACCACGCGAGTGAATGCCTATGGTGTTGGTCTCGGTGAAGATGTTGCGGTCGAACGACAGCAGGGAACCTGCCGCTGCGCGCTCTTCGGCATCGATATATTTCTCGATGGTCTTGTACTGCAGACCGTATTTAAGCACGGCGAAAGCCGATTGCGGATAGCCGGCGCGGTTGAGGGCTTCGGCGTAACGCAGATATATCACGTTGGTGCGATAGGTAACGATGCCATAATTGGTAACTTTGGCTATACGCTGAAAGTCGGAATTATACTTCGAACCATAGTCCTGGTTGTTTTTGGAAATGTCGTAGACTGCATACAGACGCAGGTCGCCGGCAGTGAATGCGGTAGAAAGGTTGGTCTTGGGGGCGTAAAGAGTATCGCTCCTGGTATCGTTTATCTTGTACACAAGACAGTAATCCTGCGCTGCCGACAGCTTCATGAGAGCCTTCGAAGGGCTTGCCTGCATGTAGTGATAGTTGGCAACGGTAGAGTTGAAGATGTTGCTGAGCTGGCTGTACACGCCCTTAAACTCGTCCAGCTCCATAGGTATGTACGACAGACACTCTGTTCCTGAAGTGGAATAAGCCGTACCCATGGTCTTTGCCGGCGCCACATTAAACTCCTTGTTGTTGGGCCACTGTATGCGAGTGGTCATGGTAGGATGCGGATTGTCGTAGAGAGTGAGGTAATCGTGGTAGAAGGCAGCTGCCTCGCTGTAGCGTCCTGCCCACAGACAGAGGTCGCCCAGCAGCGCGCGGACCGGAATGAAGAACTTTTCGGATTCCCTTCCGTCGATGTTGCCGTATTGCGGCAGGCGCGTATCAACATACGGGCGTATGTCGTCGATGAAGTAATTGCATATATCGGTGATAGACGAGTACGGAATGTTGAGCGCATCCTGTGCCTCCTTCTCTGTAAGAAGCGGGTAGGTGACGAGCGGAATGTTGCCGTAGACAAGCGCCGCCTGCAGATAAGTCCACGCCCGGAATGCCTTGACAGCCGCAAATTCGGCTTCAAACACCTTCTTGTCGTTCTTTACGAGAGCGGTGTCGATGTGCGAAAGGAAGTAGTTGCAGTTGTTTATAACAGCATAGTAGTCGCTAATGTTGTTATATACATTTCCATCCTCAACTTCGAACGAAGCCAAAGCCTTGAGGTCGTTGGAAGCATAGGCGGTGGGAGCTGTGAGGTCGCCGCGCAGTTCTCCGAGAATGACGGAGCGGTCGGCTATTACCTGCATCTTGTGGATTATTCCCATTACGCTGTATACACTGTCGGTGGGAGAGTTGAGGTTGTTGTCCTCTACGAACTCCACGAGTTCTGAATCGGTGTCCATCATATCGGAGCAGGCTGTGAGACAAATGCCGGCGCCGAGGGAGAGACACATCACTGTATATTTGAATATGCGTATCATTGTCATGTTGTTTTTAGAGGTTTATCTTTATGCCGAGTGAGAAGGAGCGGGCATTGCCCAGAAGTCCGCGGTCGATGCCCTGTGCCAGTGCGCTGTTTGACATCGTGCAGTCGGGGTCGCTGCCTAAGTAGCGGGTGATGGTGAAGAGGTTGTATGCAGCTCCCCATACGGTGATGCCCTGAATGTAGGTGCTGTTGATGGGCAGCTGGTAAGAAACGGTCACGTTGCTAAGGCGCAGATAAGAGCCGTCCTCTATCCAGCGGTCGCTGAAGCGCGAGTTGCCCATGGGGTCTTCATAGCTGATGCGCGGTATCTCCGTCTGCTGTCCTTCCACCATCCAGCGTGCTCCCATGGCTGTGGTCTGGTTGAAGAAGAGCGAACCGCCTTCGAGCAGTGAGCGCTGATAGTTGTAAATGTCGTTGCCCAGAGAGTAGTTCATCACGGCATTGAGCGTCCAACGTTTCCATGACAGCTTGGTGTAGATGTTTCCGTAGATGTCGGGATTAGGATCGCCGATGACCACGCGGTCGTTATCGTCAATGCAGTTGTTGCCGTCGGTATCTACGAAGTGCATGTCGCCAGCGTTGAAGTATTCACGTTCGCCGCGTCCGTTTATCTGGTAGAGAGCGGCTTCGTCAGCATCCGACTGTCTTGTGAACACGCCGGCAGTCTTGTATCCATAGAACAGACCTACGGGCTTGCCCACCTCGCTGAGTATTGTTGCTCCGTAGAGCGAGGTCTCTATCGACTTGTTGTTGTCGGGAAGGGAGGTAAGGCGGTTCTTGTAGTGACCGGCAGAGGCGCCTATCTCCCAGTTCCAGTCTTTTGTGGCAAGCACTTTCACGCCGAGAGATACGTCGAAGCCCTCATTCTCAAGTTTTCCGTCGTTGCCCCAGCTCTCCGACATGCCTGTGGTCCAGGCGAGGCGGCGCATGGTGAGAAGGTCTGACGTCCAGCTCTTGAAGTAGTTGAAGCCTACGTTGAGGCGGTTGTTGATGAAGTTGCCTTCTAATCCGGCAGTGAGGCGGCGTGTCGTTTCCCATTTCAGTGTGGTGTTGCCGATGTTTCCTATCGACTTGCCGTCCACGTTAGAGTTGAGCATCTTGTTTGCTACGAAGTAGGTACGTGAGGCGGTATAGTCGATGTCGTCGTTTCCGCTGACGTCGAAGCCGGCGTTGAGGCGCAGATAGTCGATGCCTTTCACTTCGGCGAGCCATTTCTCGTTTGAGATGACCCATGCTGCATTTACGCTTGGGAAGAGTCCCCAAACGACGCCGCAGAGGTCAAGTCCGTCGGCATCGTCACCGAAGCGTGAAGAGGTCTCTGCAGAAAGTCCGGCTGTCACATAGTACTTCTCTGCCCAGTTATAGTTGGCTTGTGCATACCATGTAAGCGAGCGCGACTTGTCGTCGGCACCGCTCGTGCTGCGGAATTCCTTTGCGGTATTGTCCATGTTAGGCGTCTTGTCGTTGCTTGAGTTGTATCCGTGCTGCGATGTGAAGTTGTAGTTGCTGCTCATGTAGCGCACGCCACCGAACAGCGAGATGAAGTTTGCGCCGTAGCGGTTGTTCCATGCTATGCGGGTGTCGCTCTGTATTGAGCTTTGGCGTCCGGCCATACTCTGTGCGATGTTGTTCACATAAGTGTCGCCGGTATCGCTGAGGCGGAATGCGGGTACGCCGTTGAGCGGCAGATAATAGTTCTCGTTGGTGTTTACGAGCGAGAAGTTGAAGTGTTCGCTGAGCGTAAGGTGCTTGTTAAACTGGTAGCGCGGTGTAACGGAGAACGATATCATGCGGCTGCCAGCCTGGTTGCGGTTGTTTCCGTCACCGTAATCGAGTATTCCTATAGGGTTGGCGAGCGAGCAGTCGTTGCCGAACACATCGTAGAGATAGTCGTCAGCGTTTGAGATGTAGTGGCTTATGTTGCCGTTCAGGTCGTAAGCATAGGGAGAAAGGAACGGAGCCTTGGCGAGTCCGAGGAATCCGGGTGCCGTAGGCGTTCCCGAAGTAACTTTCGATGGTGCTCCGTCGTCGCGCAGGTCGCGGTTTACGTCGCTGTATGCGGCATCGAAGCGCACCTTTAGGTTGCGGAATATGTCGATATCGGTGTTCAGACGCAGGTTGAAGCGCTTGAAGTCGTTGCCTTTCAGTGTGCTGTTGGCAATGGAGTAGCCTACCGAGAGGTTATAGTTTGCCACATCGTCACCGCCCTGCACGTTGATGCCGTAATTGGAAGAGAAGGCATTGCGGTAGGTCTCGTCGGTCCAGTCGGTGTTGTTGTGGTACTGTTTGTAGTAGTAATACGACGGGTCGGAGTTTACAAACTTCAGTTTCGACACGTCGGGAGTGTGTCCGGAGAGCAGTTCGGTGGCGTAGAGCCGGTATTCTTCGGCACCCATCATCTCCGGCAGGCGCGGTATAAGCTCGAATCTGCCGTTTATGGTGACGTCAATTTTCGTTGCCATGCTCTTGTTTCGCTTTGTCTCTATGAGTACAACGCCGTTGGCGCCCTTTGCTCCGTACAGTGCTGTACCATTTTTCAGCACGGTAACGCGCTCAATGTCGTTTACGTTGATGTTTGCGAGCAGGTTGTTGTAATATCCGTCGTGCAACATCTCGCGGTTATACTGCATGTCTGTTATCACACCGTCTATGACGATGAGCGGCTGTGCGTTTGCCTGCAGACTGCTTATACCGCCAATGAACATGCTGTTGCCCACACCCTGGTTGCCGCCGCGGCTTATGCTGCGTATGTCGGCTCCGAGGCGCTCGTGAATGAGCGGGTCGATGCTTTCTGCCGAGGTGTTCTCGAAGTTTTCCGCCATGCGGTCGAGCGTACCGGTGGTGCTGCGGCGGTAGGTGCTGCTGAAGGCATTGCTGTAGAGACGGGCGTCCACGCGGTCGGTGTGGATGCCAACGGCACGCTGCTGCATCTGGTAGCCGTCCACGCGCATTGATACGCTGCTCACGTAGTCGGGAACCTTGAGCTCGTATCGGCCTTCTTCATCGGTCATGGCTGTAAAGCGGTTGTTGCCGTAAGCCTCGACGGACACGCCGGCAAGGGGTTTGCCGGTAGCTGCATCGGTCACAGTGCCGCTCACGCTTATGGTATCTTGGGATGCCACCGTCATTGAGGCGGCAAACATCGATATGGTTAAAAGTGTCTTCTTCATGTGATTTATTCTTCGTTATTAGAGGTAGGTCTGAGGAAAATGCAGTCGAGGAACATCTCGCGAGAGTAGTAGTCGGTCTCTTTTTTCGTGATGTAGCATGTCAGCTTAACCTTTATCTTGGTGTTTATCTGGTCGTAGTTGCACACAGGGAACTTGAATCCTCGTGCCACTACTACGGTATCGACCTTGAACGGATTGTTGGTGAAGACTGTGTTGCCGAGGTTGTCGCTCTTCTCTTCGCCCTTTTCGTTCACATAGATTACGCTTGCCCTGAACTTGCACGACAGTGTGTTGGGCGACACATTATTATATATGGAGTTTGGAAGAATGATGGCGCAGATGTCGTAGGCGCCGGCGATGGTATTCTTCACGTTGAAGGTCATTGTCCAGTTGGACAGTTCTGTCTCGGGTACGATGTCGAGATAGCCTGTGCCCGACACGCTGTCGGCAGAGTACATGCGCGAATTGTAGCTGCTGGAGGTGTTGGCGAGGATGAGGCTTTCGTCTTCAGCTTCGCACTTTATCTCGCGGAAGAAGGTCTGCTCCGGACGGAACGGCCATTCCTTCGTTTCGTACAGAATACCGTTGCTGCACTCTATTGTCCTCTCTACATTTCCGAGCACGCCGTCGGCGGCATAAGGATTGTAGAACACGTGATATTTGGGCTCCTTGCGGTTGTATTGCACGGAGATGAGCGAGTCTTCGGGTGAATCCTGCAGCGTCATGTTGTAGATGGCGTCGTCAAGCAGGGCTCTTGTGATCCAGTGGCGCGATATGGAGTCGCTCTTCGCTACCTTTTTGTCGTAAACGAAGTATTCGGATGCTTTCTGCCATGCCCTTTGCCATCCTTCTTTGGAGGGCACTATCATGCGGTATGTGGAGTCTTCGGCGTTTAAAAGACCTATGGCTTCAAGCATCTTGTTGCGTTCCACTACTACAGAGTCGATGTAAACGGGCACACCGTCTATCGTTCCGTTGGAGAGGGAAGCGTTCTCGTCGAACTCATCCTCCTCGTATAAGCGCAATATGTTGCCCACCTCCTTGAACTGTGGCAGGTCGCACATGGCTTCGTACAGGTTGTAGGCATAGGGCACGTTGTGCTCTACCACATGCAGCACACCGTTCTTGGCGTGTATGTTGGCATCCAGTATGCCCACGTTGCCCACCTTTCCGTCACCTATCATGATGCGTTTGGTGTTGGCGAGGCGCATCTCTTTTCTGCCGGCGATGGCAGAGGTTGTGGAGCGCGACAGGTGGTTGCCTACAAAAGATTTCTCTACAGCCGAGTCGCCGTAGTTGGTAGTTACAAGCTGCAGGATGGAGTCCTTGTTGAATGTGCCGTTGATGGGAGCCATTACCGTGAACGACTGTCCGCTGTTGAGCAGCTGGGCGTACGATACGCCCGTCTTCTTGTGCATGCGGAACACCTCCGTGTGGCTGAGCACTTCGCAGAAGTCGCTCAGTTCCGGGCGTTGTTCCAGTGTCTGCCATAGCGTCATGTCGCTTCCGGAGGCAGCAGCAAGGTCGTCGTAGTGGTCACTCCAGTCGGTGCAGCCGGTGAGCGCCATCAGTGCCACGGGTAGATATTTGAATAGGGTTTTCATATCTATAATCGTTGTTTTATGTTTATTTTTATCTTTGTTTCTCCGTATTACCGGAGCTTGCCCTCTTTCTTCATAAGGTTTTTTTTGATGCAGGCGGCTTGACGGTTTGCTTTTTCCCTTGTCCGGAGATGTCTTTTCCGTGACAGTGTGCCGTTGTTCCGCCGGACTTATACCTTATTATATATATAGGGCATGGCTTTCTGTCAGTGTCGGTCTTCGCCCTCCGGGCTGCCATAGATACTCTTCGGACAGAGTTCGATATAGTCGAACGAGAGATGGCATTCCGGATCTTTCAGCACCTGGCGGAAGCGCAGCCAGTAGGTCTGGTTTTCGTCAAGATACTGTGTGGTGAGAATGCGGCGCAGGTTTTCGGTGTTGTCGCGGAACACATTGCCGCCTGCCGAGCGGTAAGAGTCCATGGCTTTCATGTAGCCACGGTTTCTCATAGCCTTGTCGTTGGCAGTGTTTTCCTCTTCGTTCTCTCCGTCTGCAACCCATCCTATGTTGGTGGCGGGTCCGTATTCGCGCAGGTCGATAGGTATTCCGCAGGGCTCGTTGCTCAGATATACCTGAACCACGCCACGTTCCACGCCTACAGTGTAACCCATGCGTATCTCGTAGGTGCCCGACGGTACGGGAGGCAGCTTCATGGCCACGTCGTATATACCTGTTATACATACGGCATTACCTTCGTAGCTGTGCCAGTGCAGCTCGTTGCTGTGTACACCGATAAAGGTTTCATCGCTCAGTTTCCAGTCGGCGATGTAGTCGTTCTTGAATCCTGTCAGATAGTCTTCGCCGAAGTGTCCGCGTGCGCCGGCATTCATGAAGTCGGGGCTCATCGTTGTGCCGTCCACCCTTATGCGGCAGTTAAGCACCACGTCGCGTACCTCTTTGGTGTAGGCGAGAACGTTGTCTATGTAATGATATACTCCGTTCAGTGCGCTTTGGTCGGTCTGTCCGCTTTCGGAGGGCGAGAGCACTTTCACTCCCTGCACGGAGGCGTTGCGTGCAAGTCCCTTGCGGTTGATGAACAGTCCGTGTGCAGGACTGCAGAAGCGCATGATGGTGCCGGGAGCCATGGTCTCGTAGAAGTCTTCCGGGTCATAAACGTCCATGACGCAGCACTGGCTCTTTATTTCGCCCGAGCTTACCCAGTCGCCGTAGTTGCCCATGCGGTTTATGAGGTGATAAGAGATGAAGCGGTTGAGGGGGTTCTTCCTGTTCTTGAAGTCCTCGTCATAGCGTCCTGCATCCTGAGGATATACCTGGTCGTAGGTCTGCTTGGCGTAGGCCACGAGGTCGTCAAGATTATTAATGCCTGCCTTGCGGTACACCTCGTCGGTTTCGCAGAATGCGGTGTACTTGTAGAAGCGTTTTTCGGGGAAGTGAGCATACTGCCAATAGCCTCCATAGAACACGCGTACGCCGTCTGTTACAGAGTCGTTGCTGCACGAGTAGCTCAGATCGATGTATTTTGTCAGCGAGTCAGCCATGCCGGTGAGTTGTAGTGCCTGGCTGAAGATGGTGAGCTGTTCGTCCTCGTCGATGAGGTCGGGCAGGAAGCGGTTGCTTGCCGTAAGTACGTTGTCTATCACATGTACTACTCCGTTGGTCACCGAGTCGTCGCGCTCTATTATTCTGGCGCGTTTGTTCACGTAGTATATTGTGACATTGTTGTTGTTTACGTCCGAGTCGCATGAAATAACGATGTATCGGTCATTCATGTTTGTCTCGGGCAGAGCGTCGTCCACCACATCGGTGGTGAAGTATGCGCCCTTGTTCACGATGTGTGTGCGTGCCAGCGTGTCGCACAGTTCGATGGGAATGTCATCTACCGAGCGGTATCCGTTTTCTCCGAGATACTTGTTCACGGCGTCGTTAGTGGGAGCGAAGAGCGTGAACTTTCCGTAGGTGGAAAGCAGTGTGAAGTAGTTGGAGCGTTCCAGAATGGCTCTGAATCCGCTGAAGCGTGCGTCGTCCTGCTCTATGAAGCCGGCAGCCGTTACCTTGGTCGATGAGTAGTAGTTGTCGGGAATGTCCTCGTCGTCGCATGCAGTGAAGCAAGTGAAGAGGCAGAGGCACGAAACCAGCATCAAACTCTTATATAATTGTCTCATAGTTGTAAGTGTTCTTTGGTTGATAAATGTTTGGTTGTCAGTTCTTGTCAATCTCCGAGTCGATTCCGGTATTGTATGCTTCGTTCTGCTTCAGGTTTGGATTCACCTTCAGTTCGTCCTTAGCATACGGGAAGTAAATGATGTCCGGGTTGGCAAGACGTATCTTTATGCCGTTCAGGTTGTTCTTCTGCTTCTGTATGGCGAGGTCTACCAGTCGTCTTGTGTTGCCGTCGCGGCGTGCCAGACGCACGAGGTCGTACCATCGTTTACCCTCGAAGAGCAGTTCGCGCTGTCGTTCCAGTATCACGAGTTCCTGCATGGCCTGCTTCGATGTGCCGTAGTCGCTGAATTTCAGAGCGTTGTTTGACGAAGCCACCACAATGTTGTTGGCTCGGTTGTATACTGCCGAGATGATGTCGAAAGCATCCTTTATCATCTCCTCCGTGCCTATTTCTATTTCGGCTTCCGCCTTCATCAGCATCACGTCTGTCATGCGATAGAATATCCAGTTGGCGTAGCAGGGGTCGCGGCGCGATGCAATCAGGTTGAGGTCTGTTTCCGGATTTGTTGTCTTGAACGAGAGGCTGTTCCACACATACTTTGTTATGACATAGTTGGCGTTCATGGATTGTATGTGCTCGTAGGCACGACAGTCGGTAGATTTGAATACGGTGTTGTTGTTTACAGCCACTTCTTTGTATAAGAAAGATGGTGCACCAGCGTATCCGGTTCTGTTGTCGTCGGTACCGTAGTAGTTCTTTATGAAAGCGTTTTCGGTCTGGTTGTTTTCAAATCGCAGTTCAAAGATGCTTTCAAAGGAGTTGCCCTCGCCGAAGATTTCGTTGTATGTGTTTCCGGCTCGTACCGTTCCCGTAGGCTTTTCGAGTATGAGCGGATAGTCGTTGAAGAGCTGTATGTTGGTTATGTTGCCTTCTCTGTCGAGAGCTTCCTCATATTGTGCCTTCTTGAAGTCGAGCACCACGTTGCAATGCTCTATGCACTTCTCGTAGTTGCCTTTCCACAGATACATGTCGGCGAGCATTGCATATATGGCATAGCGTGTTATCTTGCTCGAGTTGTAGTAAGCTATTGGGCTTTCGTCTGTGTAGTAGCGTTTTACGGCATTGTCCTTTACAGCCTCGAGGTCGGCGATGATATTGTCGAGTACCTCTTCGAACGGCATTGCCGGCAGGTAGTAGTTCTGCGTGTCGTCTATGCTCGGTTCTCTTGTGAACGGAACGTCACGGAACGTGCGTATCAGGTAGAAGTAGCACAGTGAGCGCAGAGCCGTGGCTTCTGCCACGTTGGCTTTCATTTCGGTTTCGGTGTAGTTGGGGTCTATGCTGTTCACTTCCGGCGCGTAGTGGCATACGGTGTTGCAGCGGTTGATGGTGCGGTAGAAGGCAGCCCATTTGCAGAACGAGTTGGTGGGCAGCAGGTTTTCTTTCTGAATCTCTGCCAGCTCATAGTTGCTTCTTGTGCCGCTCACGATGTTGTCGGAGCGCCATTCGCTCCAAACAAAAGCCCTCGACAAGAAGTCTTCCTGCTGCATGCTTGCGTAGCAGCTGTTAAGTACGCTCTGCACGTCAGCCTTTTCTGTCCAGTAGTTTTCGAGCACCACATCGTTCATCGGCACGATGTCGAGGAAATCGTCGCACGATGAAGTGCTGAGGATGGCGCAGCAGGCGCAGATATATCTGAATAATTTTCTCATAATGTTCGTTGTTTTAGAATGAAACGGTGATGCCTCCTGTGAAAGATTTTGAGCGCGGTGTGCGTGCTTCGTCCTTTACAAGACCTATTTGTCCGTAGCTTACTTCAGGATCGGCGCCCGAGTATTTGGTCAGACAGAACAGGTTGTTGGCTGATACGTAGAGGCTGAGTTGCGAGAGACCCAGTTTTTTGAGAATCTTCGGAGGGAATGAATAGTTCAGCTGTGTATAATTGAGGCGCAGGAACGAGCCGTCTTCTACGAAACGGTCGGAGCCGAGCCAGTTGTATCCTGTGTTGTACAGTGCTCTCGGCACTTCTGTCACGTCGCCTTCCACGCGCCAGCGCCAGTTTACGGCACGGCTCTGGTTGTTGTTAGTGTACATGTTTTCGGCGCGCATGCGTGCCATGTTTATTACCTTGTTGCCCCAGCGGAAGTTGAACTGGTTGTTCAGCGAGAATCTTCCGTAGTTCAGTTTGAAGCCGAAGCCGCCGGTTACCTTGGGCAGTGACGAACCGAGGTATACAATGTCGAGCTCGTTGATGGTTCCGTCGTGGTTGATGTCCTCGTAAATGGCGTCACCGCCTCTGAATTCGTACACGTTGGCGCTTTTCGAATCGTAGCAGAAGGTCATGGGCTTGGTGTTTCCCTTGTTGTCGAGAATAACGTTTCCGTTGGCGTCGCGCACCACGGGGGCGTTAGGTCCGCTGATACCCTTCACTTCTTCGGCAGAATACTCCGAATACTGGTACACGCCCTTGTAGCGGAAGCCGTAGATGCTGCCGAACGAGCGGTTGAGTTCTATGCGTGTGAGGTACGAACCGTTCTTCTTGTCGAAGTCGGCGTTGAGGTCGGAGAGGCAGGTCTCGTCCATTTCCGTTATTTTGTTCTTGTTGTTTGCGAACGTTACGTTCACGTCCATCGAGAACTTGCCTGCCTTTATTATCTTGTTTCCGTTGATATTGAACTCCCATCCCATGTTTTCCATCTCGCCTACATTCTGCACTGCGAGCGACGAAAAGCCAGATGATGATGGTATGTTGCGCTTGTTCATTAGCAGGTCTTTGGTATTCTGCTTGTATATTTCCACGTTACCGTCGATAAGACCGTTTAGGAAGCCGAAGTCTATACCGAAGTTGAATGTCCGTTTCTCCTCCCAGCGCAAGCTCTTCAGCTGTATGTTGCTCGGATATGCCATGCCTTCGCCGAGGTAGCCGTTCTGTGATGGGGTATATTTGCTGAAGTACAGATATTCGGCATAGGGCTGTGTTCCTACTATACCCCAGCCCGGGCGCAGTGCCAGCATCGACACGAAGGGCAGGGTTTTCTGGAACCACGGTTCTTCACTTATTATCCATTTTGCCGATACGGCGGGGAAGTTACCCCAGCGCTCTTCGGGACCGAATTTCGTGCTGCCGTCGCGGCGTACCGAGAAGTCCAGCACGTATCTGCCCTTGTAGGCGTAGTGCATGGAGTAGGTGAGATATATGCTTCTCCACTGTCCGGAGCCGGAGCTGAAGTTGTCTATTATGCCGGGTGCGCCGGTGCTTATTATTGTTCCCGAGGGCAGACCGCGTTCGCCCGTTGTCTGTGTTGTCGAGTTGCCGTTTGTCAGCTGTCCGCGCAGCATCATCATGAGCGAGTGGTCCTCGTTGCGGAAGTGAGGCACGAATGTGAGAGTGTGTGTGGTGGTTACGCCGAGGCTCTTGTATGAGTCGTTTGTAGCGGCGTTGGCATTGGTGTCGTTCCATCCTTTAGGGTTCAGTTCGAGCGGCAGATACTTGTCTGTGTAGCGGTTGAAGATGTTGAAGATAATCTTTCCCTCGTACGACAGTCGTGTCTTGTCGTCGCTTATTCCCAGCAACTCGTAGTTGAGTTTGAATTCCGGTTCTATGTTATAACTTGTCTCGTTGTTCTTTGCCAGGTTGGCGAGTGCCACGGGGTTGTATATGGGAACAACCTGTCCGTATTGGTTTTTTGTCTCCATCTGGTCGCTCAGTATGCTCGATACCGAAGGCAGCATCTTGTAGTAGTCGCCCGTGCGGTTGCCGTTGCGGTCGTACTCATATACGGAGAGGTTCGGCATGCGCGTGTATGCGGTGGTGAGCAGGTCGCTGTAGTTCTTCTGGTTCTTGGTGTAGGTGAGCGCTATGTTTGTAACAATCTTTATTCGGTCCGACACGAAGTAGTCCAGAGCCACGCGGCTTGTCAGACGGTCGAGCTGTTGCTTTATGATGGAGCCCGTTTCGTGGTCGTATCCGGCTGATATGCGGAAGTTGGCCTTTTCGCCTCCGCCCGACAGCGACACGTAGTGGTTCTGTCTCCATCCTGTCTGCTTTACGCTTTCCACCCAGTCGGTGTTCTTGTTGTAGTTGTGATATTCAGAGAATGTGGGCTTGTAGTCCAGTTCGGGCACGTTGCTGTTATCGTAGCTTAGGTTCGGGTTGAAATATTCCTCTTTCAGCAGCATGGTATATTCGTCGCCGTTGAGCAGCTTTATGCCTTCGGGCTGGTATGTGCCTGTCAGTCGGAAGCTGTACGTTACCCTTGTCTTGCCTCGTGCTCCTCGTTTTGTCTTTATTTCTATTACGCCGTTGGCGCCCTGCGAACCCCATATTGCGGTTGCGGCAGCATCCTTTAGTACCGAGATGCTTTCAATGTCTTCGGGGTTGATGTTGAGCAGTTCTGCAAATTTCTCCTCGTTGGCCGAGGCGTCGAAGCTCTGGTCTGTTTCCCACACGTTACCGTCCACCACGATGAGCGGTTCGCTCGAGCCGTTGATGCTCGACACGCCGCGCAGTCGCATTGATGTTCCCGAGCCGAGGTTTCCCGAGTTGGCAACGATGTCGAGACCTGCTATACGTCCCTGCAGGGCTTCATCGATGGTGGTTATGGCGAGACCCTCAAACTCTTTTGTCGATATGGTTTGTCGTGCGGTAGATATTTCTTTCTGTGGTACGGCGAGTCCCGAGCCCTGTGCGCGGCGTTTTGCCGTCACCTTCACGTCCTGCAGCATGGTCTCGTCGCGCAGGTTTATCTTGTAGGTGGTACCCTTTATGGGGATTATCAGTGTCTTGTAGCCCACAAACGACACCTTCAGGCGGTCTTTGGGGTTCTTTATCTTGAACGAGAAGTTACCGTTCATGTCGGTCACTCCGGCTGCCACTATACGGTTGGCGGCGTCTATCTCCACCACGTTTGCCATGATGACCGGACCGAGTGCGTCGGTCACCTGACCGCGGATGATGTCGCCTGCCTGCTGGGCGTTGGCTTCCTGGCAGAAGGCCATGCCGAGGAGACATAGTGACAGTGAGACTTTTCTTATTTCGCTTATCATATCTTTATTGTTTTTTCATGTATTCTACTTTAGCATCAGCGGACCATCTATGAGGTGAATCACTGCCGACGAGCTTGTCTCTATCTCTCCTGCCAGCGATGCGTCTTTGTTGTTATACTGCCACTCCTTTGCCATGAGGTTGTAGAGTGTCTTGTCGTTTGTCAGCACGTGGCGTGTGTTGCCGGCATTGTCGTTTATGGTTATGCCGCTGTTGTCTGCCGATACGTTCAGACGATAGAAGCGTTCGGTCGAGGGGTCGATGACTGCGGTCTCGAAGTCGCCCGACGTGCTTCCGGCGCCAATGAACATGGCGTTGTCCTGTATGTGATACTTTATGAAGTCCACTATCTTTGTCGAGTCTGCCGTCACCTTGTTTTGCTGTCCGGCTTCGCGTTCCATCTCCACCTGCTCCCATGTAGGCAGTTTGCCCGTGTCGAGCAGTTTGCGTATCGACTCGTTTGTGGGTACATATATGGTGTAGTGGTAGGTGTTGAAGGTGCTTATGTTCGTGCCGCCGCACGCGTTCTTCTTGTCGTGTATGGTTTCCAGCAGTCCGCAGCCCTGCAGCAGTGACAGGAATTCTGCATATTCCGCATGCTCTGCGAGGTGGCTGTACACCGTCTTGCGTGTGCCCATTATGGGTTCGCCCTCCAGGATGTAAGACTTGCCGTTGCCCTGTGCGCTCTGGTCGTATATGTAGCTTACGTTTACGGGCTCGCCCTCGTTCACCTGGTAGCTGCCTTCCACCGTCATGCCGTTGGCTCCGGAAGCCACGTTCTTCACGCGTATCTCCGAGCCGCCCTTTGTGCGGTAATATTCGTTGCCGTCTTCCACGTTACCTATTACTATATGGTTGTCCAGTATGTCGCCGAGGCGGTCCACTATCTGGTAGTAGTTGGCAAGACCAATGCTGTCGCCCACCGTCTTCGTCACGGGGTCGTAGTTCCAGATGCTTGCCCATACCTTTTCCGTATCATCTTTCTTTGTGGCGTCGTAGTGGAAGCGGTATATCTGCGTCTGCGCCTTGCCGTACGATACGGGGTCAATATATTCGAGCAGCGCATTGTTCGTGGGAATGAAGAAGCTGTAGTACGAGTTGAGCGAGTTGAGATATACGTTATATTGCAGTCGCTTGATGCCCCAGTACAGCACGTTCATTGTCTCGTTGATAAGTGCGGGGAACGATACGCTCACGTAAGCCGTGGGCGAGTACACCTTGTTTGTAAGATATATGGCGCCGTTGCATCCCAGCCATACCGAGTCGATATCTTCCTTGTTTAAGCCCATGGGGTCGTTGGCGTCGTTCAGTATGCTGTTAAACTTCGACGGCACCGAGCCTATGAACGATGTGAGCATGTTGTTGTTCAGCAGTTCCGATATCACGTTGTCCGGCACGTTCTCCCATGTGCCGTAATAGTCTTTGAGCACGCGTCCGGCGCCGTTTTCCCAGTAGTCGTTCATGGCGTCGTTGCTCGGCACCATTATCACGCCCATGTCCTTTTGCAGGGCTACAGCCTCCGATGTGGCAATGGCCTGTCCGGAATAGTACGAGTTCCATCCCGGGTCGTATCTCAACCTGCCGGGCACGGCGCCGTGGTCGGGTGTTTCGTTGATGGCCACGCCGTTCTGTGACTTCTCCGAGAAGAACCTCTTCTGGAACACCGTGTCTACCTGCGTACCGTACACGCCGTTATACTCGTTGGTCACGGTAACGCCGCACTCGTAGGGAGCACAGAAGCGTTCCATGAGCTTGTTGAACTGTGACACCTGCGGCTTGCTTGCCATTATCTCTGCCATGTTCTTCAGCGGCGTGATGACTTCCTCCATGCGGTGTACAAAGCCGTTCATGCACTTTATGTTCTGCTCCACTATCTTCACGCCGTTCACGCTGGCGTCGCCCACCTGTCTGTTTGTGGTGTAGTTGTACAGGAAGTTGTAGTCGTCGTTGGTTATCTTCTTGTTGTTCAGCTGTGCTTCTATGAAGTGCAGCAGTGGCACCTGGCTGTAGTCGGTGAAGCACACTATGCTGCCCTTCTCGCGGTGGCGTTGCCAGTAGGGGTTGTCGGGCATGTCCTTGGCTTTGAGCACGGGCACGGTGTCCATCATCTCCAGTGCAGTAAGGCGTCGCATGCAGTCGCCCTTGGTGGGTTCGCCGTTTGTGCCCTCGGTGCTTGCCAGATTGTTTACCTGATAGCTCATGGTAATCATTGAGCCGTGCAGCAGAAATGTCTTTTGCGCCCTTGTCAGTGCCTCATAGTTGCGCACGCCCCATTCGTTGTTGCGGTAGAAGCGCTCGAAGGCCTCGTCGTTGGCGGCGAAGAGTGTTCGCGAACCGGTTTTTGCCAGCACGTCGTGCTCGCCGAGGTCGTCAATCATGCGCACCAGGTTCGTGTAGTTGCCTTGTTCGGCGAGGTAGTCGTAGATGGAGGAGCCCAGCCAGTCGGGCGCCTTCTCGTCCAGATCGTAGTCCTCGCTGCAGCTGCACACAGCCATCAGACCGCCCATGAGCATGGCGCCCGTGGTAAGCCACTGCCTGCATCTGCTTCTGAATAATTCTCGTTTTGTCATATTTATGAATGCTTAAAGTTTTTTATTCATCAGGTTTTTCGTCGCAAAGATATACATTATATTTGTGATGCACTTTTACAAACATCCAGGCAACTTCTTTTGAGGTTACATCGTGTTTTAAAAATATCTCAATGACATTAAAATATGTCTCATTTCTTGCATCGACATATATAGTCCCAA
>CAMTJK010000031.1 GCA_947072805.1 uncultured Prevotella sp. | reverse complement strand
TTAAATTCGACCAAATATCTTTACAAATTAACTTTCATTAAGTGCAGTTACGAGTACCTGGCAACTGTTCAATCTTCCGGTATAAAGACAGTCTATATACGTTTGGGATAATTTGTATTGCCAAAATCTTTGCTAATTAGATGTCCAAACAAGATAAAATACAATGAACGATTTGGCTTTAACGGTATTTATACGTAAATTTGCCACACTAAAACTAAATAAACAATCATAATGAAAATAGGTATTATAATAGCGATGGAAAAAGAGTTCCAGCTCATCCGGTCGCTTCTCGGTGACGTGACAGAGATGGAAATGCGCGGTCGCGTGTATGTAACGGGTAACATCGCCCACAATATGGTTATACTTCATCGTTGCGGAATAGGCAAGGTGAACGCCGCAATAGGCACGGCGGAACTGATAAGCACCTTCAGCCCCGATGCCATAGTGTCTACAGGCGTTGCCGGAGGAGCAAGCCTTTCTCTAAATATACAGGATGTGGTGGTTACTTCGCAGACATGCTACCACGACGTGTACTGCGGTCAGGACGTGGCTTACGGACAAGTGCCGGGCATGCCGGAGCGCTTCGACGCCGACGAACGGCTGCTGCGCCGCGCCACTTCACTAAACTGCCCCATAAGCATACACCAGGGACTGATAGTGACAGGCGACTGGTTTGTGGATACACGCGGAAAGATGGGCGAAATACTCGACAAGTTCCCCGATGCCATTGCCGTAGACATGGAGTCGGCAGCCATAGCCCACGTGTGCCGACAGAAGAGTGTTGCCTTTATAGGCTTCCGCATAATAAGCGACATTCCGCTTAGCGACCACAAAGCACAGCAGTACTATGACTTCTGGAACAACGTGGCAGACAAATCGTTCAGCGTGACAAAGGCTTTCATAGAGAGCATGTAGAGGAACGGCATATCATAATATATATATAGGAATACCCTATGGTGTGTTCTGAAAAACTATCACAGCAAACAAACATGAAGAAGATAGCAAGTTTTACCATCGACCACAACTGCCTGTTGCGCGGAATATACGTGTCGCGCAAGGACAGCGTGGGCAACGACACCGTGACGACATTCGACATACGCATGAAAGAGCCCAACAGAGAACCGGCACTGCATCCCGGAGCACTGCACACCATTGAGCATCTGGCAGCCACCTATCTGCGCAACGATGCCGAATGGGGCGACAAAGTGGTGTACTGGGGTCCCATGGGATGCCTTACGGGCAACTATCTGCTGCTGCGCGGCGACCTTGAGAGCCGTGACATCGTAGACCTTATGCGCCGTACCTTCCGCTTTGTGGCAGAGTTTGAGGGTGACATTCCGGGTGCCGCGCCACAGGATTGCGGCAACTGGCTGCTGCACGACCTGCCCATGGCACGCTGGGAGGCAAGAAAATATGTCGAGGAGGTGCTCGACTGCATAAGGGAGGAAAACCTCATCTACCCGTAACCGCAGCCGATACAAGAACAAAAGAACCTGAAGATATTGAATTATGGTGTATTGCCGGGTGGCAATACACCATAAATTTTGTTCTATAAGAAAGTTTGTTTGCACAAAACAGTCTGATGACCGTTTGGGGATAATACCGTATCATGGCTACCCCGCCATAACCGGAAAGAAGACTCTAAGCTTCCTTATTTGCCTTTTTCCTCTCGTTGTGGTCGAGGATAATCTTGCGCATACGCATGCTCTTGGGAGTAACCTCCACGAGTTCGTCAGCCTTTATATACTCGAGTGCCTCCTCAAGCGAGAGCACCGTGCGCGGCACAATGCGTGCCTTGTCGTCGGAACCGCTGGCACGCGTGTTGGTGAGCTGCTTGGCCTTCGCAACATTTATTACGAGATCGTTGTCGTGAACATGCTCGCCGACAACCTCACCCATGTACACTTCGTCGCCCGGATCGATGAAGAACTTTCCGCGATCCTGCAGTTTGTCTATTGAATAGGCATAAGCCGTACCGTTCTCCAAAGCAATCATCGACCCGTTCACGCGGCGTGCTATCTCGCCTTTGTAAGGCTGGTATTCCTTGAAACGGTGCGCCATGATGGCTTCGCCCTGGCTTGCCGTGAGCACGTTGGTGCGCAGTCCGATGATGCCGCGTGACGGCACGTCAAACTCTATGTTCACTCTGTCTGCCTGACTCTCCATCGAAGTCATCTCGCCCTTGCGGCGCGTCACCATATCTATCATCTTGCTCGCAAACTCCTCGGGCACGTTGATGGTAAGCTCCTCTACAGGCTCGCAGCGCTGTCCGTCTATCTCCTTGTATATCACCTGCGGCTGACCAACCTGCAGTTCGTAGCCCTCACGGCGCATGGTTTCTATGAGCACGGAGAGGTGCAGCACACCGCGGCCGCTCACTATCCACTTGTCGGTGGAATCTTCAAACTGGCTCACACGCAGTGCAAGGTTCTTCTCAAGCTCCTTCATCAGACGGTCGTTGATGTGGCGGCTGGTGACATACTTGCCCTCGCGACCGAAGAAAGGCGAGTCGTTGATGGTGAAGAGCATGCTCATGGTGGGCTCGTCGATGGCTATCGGCGGCAACGGCTCGGCATTCTCGAAGTCGCAGATGGTGTCTCCTATCTCGAAACGCTCCAGACCTATTATGGCACAAATGTCTCCGCTCTGCACGGCATCGGTCTTTACGTGACCCATTCCCTCAAAGGTGTGCAGATCCTTAATGCGTGTCTTCTCTTGTGTTCCGTCACGGTGGGCAATGGTGACGTTCATTCCCTCCTTCAATGTACCCCTGTGTACACGTCCGACGGCAATGCGTCCCATGTAGCTCGAATAGTCGAGGCTCGTTATCAGCATCTGCGGCGTACCCTCAATGACCTTTGGCGAGGGTATCACCTCTACTATCTTGTCGAGCAAATAAGTAATGTTGTCTGTAGGTTTACGGTAGTCTTCACTCATCCATCCGTTCTTTGCCGATCCGTAAACCACGGGGAAATCAAGCTGGTCTTCGGTGGCATTGAGCGAGAACATGAGGTCGAAGACCATCTCATACACCTCCTCGGGACGGCAGTTGGGCTTGTCCACCTTGTTTACCACAACGATAGGCTTGAGCCCTATCTGCAATGCCTTCTGCAGAACGAAGCGCGTCTGCGGCATGGGACCCTCGAAGGCATCGACAAGGAGCAGACAACCGTCTGCCATATTGAGCACGCGCTCTACCTCGCCTCCGAAGTCGGAGTGTCCCGGAGTGTCTATGATGTTTATTTTTACGCCTTTCCAGTTTATCGATACGTTTTTGGAAAGAATTGTTATCCCTCGTTCCCTTTCGAGGTCGTTACTGTCCAATACCTGGTCGCTGAGGTTCTGACCTTCACGAAAGAGATGTCCTGCCAGCATCATCTTGTCCACAAGTGTAGTCTTTCCGTGGTCTACATGGGCAATGATGGCTATGTTTCTGATGTCTTGCATTGATTTGATACCTTAAAAATCGTCTGCAAAGTTAATGTTTTTTATCCATATACATTTAACGGCGTACTATTTTATTAGGTTCCACAGGCAATTTCTTGCCCTGTTTCCTCGCAAATCGGGACATACACAAGGAGGGATATGCCGCCTATTTGCATCCCGATAAAGCAAAAATAAGTTAAAGAAACGATGAAATACACTGTAATACAATACTATTCGGAAGAAAATAGCTACCTTTGCAGCCGCAAATCCGGAAAATCCGGTGCATTCGAAAACGTCCCGTTGTGATTAAGGCGGCATGCGTTTGAGAGATGTAATTACAACAACAAATTAATCAAACAAACAACTATGTATTTGGAAAAAGCTAAAAAGCAGGAAATCTTCGAGAAGTATGGCAAGTCTACAAAAGACACCGGTTCGGCAGAAAGCCAGATCGCTCTCTTCTCTTATCGTATTTCTCACATGACAGAGCACCTGAAGAAGAACCACAAGGACTACACAACGGCAAGAGCTCTTACACAGCTCGTCGGCAAGCGCCGCGCTCTGCTGAACTATCTCTACGATCGCGACATCAACCGCTATCGTGCCATCATCAAGGCACTGGGTCTGCGCCGATAAGACAGAGTCCTGCAAAAGCAGAAATAAAAAACTCCCGTGTATCTCACGATATGCGGGAGCTTTTTTTGTTATATGTCATTAGGGTTTAAGCCAAATAGTGGGGCATTAGGGTTTAACCCAAACGAAAGCGTTCGTCAATGTCGGGCATTATCTCGCGCAGCGGTATCATGACGAAGTCACGCTCAAACATACGAGGATGCGGAATCTGCAGCCCCGGCATGTCTATGCACAGGTCGTCGTAGAGCAGCAGGTCTATGTCGATGGTGCGGTCATGATACTGCCCTGCCACCGACTTTGCCGTGCGACCGAGTTCTCTTTCTATCTTCTGCGTGACCTCGAGCACACGTTCCGGCGACATGTCGGTGGTGCAACAGATGGCAGCATTGACAAACCGGTTGTCGGAACGGAAGCCCCACGGCTCTGTAACAAGAAAAGCCGACCGGCGCACTACGGTGCCAATCAGCTCTTCTATACGTGTTATTGCCCTTTGCAATGTGGCCTCCTTGTCACCTATGTTGGCTCCGAGGCTCATATAAACAATGTGCATCAGTGTGTCGTCTTTTTATCAGTCATCGACGATAAGCAGTGCATCGCCGTAGCATCCAAACATATAGCCGTTCTCGGCAGCAGTCTCGTAAGCCTCCATAACTATGTCGTAGCCACCGAAAGCGGCAGTAGTCATGAGCATCGTCGATTCGGGATGATAGAAGTTGGCAACCATACTGTTTGCCATTCCAAAGTCGTAAGGTGGGAATATGAACTTATTTGTCCATCCCGTATACTCCTTCAGCAATCCGTCGGTGCCCACGGCTGTCTCTGTGGCACGCATGGTGCTCACGCCCACAGCACATACACGGTGACCCGAGGTCTTGGCATCGTTTACTATCCTGCATGCCTCTGCACTGATGTTCATCTGCTCCGAACTCATCTTGTGCTTGGTGAGGTCTTCCACCTCTATGGGGTCGAAGTTGCCGAGACCGCAATGAACGGTGATATAAGAGAAGTTGATGCCCTTAATCTCCATCATCTTGAGCAGCTCGCGGCTGAAGTGCAAGCCGGTGGACGGTGCAGTAACGGCGCCCTCGTTGCGGGCATATATGGTCTGGAAGTTCTCCATATCCTCCGGAGTGGCGCGGCGTTTGTCTACGATGTATCGCGGCAGCGGTGCCTCGCCAAGGGCGAAAAGCTCCTGTTTGAACTCATCGTGAGGACAGTCATAAAGGAAACGCAGCGTGCGTCCGCGGCTTGTGGTATTGTCTATTACCTCGGCAACCATGGGACCATCTTCATCGAAGAAAAGCTTGTTGCCTATGCGTATCTTCCTTGCCGGCTCCACGAGCACGTCCCAAAGGCGCAGCTCTTCGTTGAGTTCTCGCAGCAGAAACACCTCTATCTTTGCATCGGTCTTCTCTTTTGTGCCGTAAAGACGTGCAGGAAACACTTTCGTATCGTTGAAGATGAAAGTGTCGCCCTCATCGAAATAGTTCATTACATCACGGAATCCGAGGTATACGGGATTGCCGTCAGCATCTTTCATGTCGGTGCCGTCGGCATTCTTCTTGTACATATCGATGGTACGGCTCTTACGGTGAATAACCATAAGGCGGCAGGCATCGCGGTTATATACTTTCTCCACTGTGCCATCCTCGTTCTCAAACGCACGGTGCGCCGGCTCCAATGCAATTTGCGATTCGGGCAGTTTGAATTTGAATTGTGACAGTTTCATATATCTTTTCTCCTTACTTGGATTGTTCTTCTATGGTTTGACGTTGTAGCCATGTATCGAAATCATCGAGCTGCAGGCAGTCTTCCACCCTGACGTCGCCCACCCTTGTGCGCCGCAGTTGCGTTAGGAAAGCTCCGCTGCCGAGGGCTTCTCCGATATCGCGAGCCAGAGCACGTATGTAAGTGCCCTTTCCGCACACTACACGTATAGACATCTGCTTGCTGCAGGCATCGTACGACAGCAGCTCAATCTCGTCGATACGCAATGTCTTTGCCTTTAGTTCCACATCCTTGCCCTTGCGCATCATCTTGTAAGCCCTTTGCCCGCCTATCTTGCACGCCGAATATTCCGGCGGCACCTGTTTTATCTCACCCAGGAAGCGCGGCAGCACAGCTTCTATCAGTCCGCGCGTTATGTGGTTGCTGGGATAGGTGAAGTTCACCGTGTGCTCCCTGTCATAACTCGGCGTAGTGGCACCGAGCTGCAGCGTGGCGATATATTCCTTTGTATGATACTGCAGTGTCTCTATGTCCTTGGTGCGTCTGCCGGTACATAATATCAGTACACCGGTGGCAAGGGGGTCCAGCGTGCCGGCGTGTCCTATCTTTATACGCTTCACGCCGAGACGCCGCGATATGCTTGTGCGCACTCTCGCCAGAGCCCCGAAGCTCGACATGCCATAGGGTTTGTCTATGAACAAAATCTCTCCTTCGGTGAAATTCATGTCATGAAAGGAAAATGGAATAAACTATGGTTGCCACACCCACTACGGCGCAATAAGCTCCGAAGTAGATGAGTTTGCCTTTCTTTACTATTCCTATCATCAACTTGCAGGCAAGACATCCGGCTACAAACGCGGAGACAAAGCCTACCAGCAACGGCAGCGTGTCGATGCCTCCGAACGAGGCTTCACCCTTGATGGCTTTCATCACGTCGAGCAGCGCCTCGCCGAGTATCGGTGGAATGACCATAAGGAACGAGAACTGTGCCAGACTGTCCTTGCTGTTGCCCAGCAGCAGTCCTGTGGCAATGGTAGTGCCGGAGCGTGAAAGTCCGGGCATCACCGCACAGGCCTGTGCAATGCCTATGATGAAGGCGTCGCGGAGGCTGATATGTTCCTTTCTGCGGGGCTTTGCATAGTATGAAAACACGAGCAGAGCAGCTGTAAGCAGCAGCATAAGCCCCACAATGAGAAGTCCGGAGCCGAATATTCCCTCTACCGCTTCCTTGAAGAACACGCCGACAATGCCTATCGGAATCATCGAAACGACAATATTGAGGGCATATTTCGTCTCAGCATTCAGTTCAAACTTGAACAGTCCGCGGAATATCCAGTCTATCTCGCGCCACAGAACCACCAGCGTGCTAAACACGGTAGCCACATGCACGAGCACGGTAAAGGCAAGATTGTCTTCACCGTTGATACCAAACAGTTCGGAGCCTATGGTAAGATGACCGCTGCTGCTCACCGGAAGATATTCAGTGAGTCCCTGCAGCAAGCCGAGGACAAGTGCTTCTATACAATCCATATTCTGTTGTTACGCTTTCTTTACTTCATTGTCGTCAGACTTGCCGGCATCTTTAGGACGGCGTACGATAGCATATATCATCGAAAGGAAACCCACAAGGCACACCACAGGGGCAACCTTTATGCGGCGGGTACTGAAGATGTCGGGCTCGTAAGCCGCATCCGTCGAACCAGGACCGCTCATGAGCAGAAATCCTATCACGACAACCGCCATGCCGACGGCGAGCAAGATGAAGTTCAAACGGTCGAAAGCGAAGTTTCTTTTGTCCATATTCTTTTTATGTTTCTGTAAATAGTATTCTTGAATGTGATGTAGCGGTGCTCCTCCTTACCTGTGTATTGCGGCAGCCGGCGGCACGCACATCAGATCTTGTAGAGCTCTCCCGCCGTCATTTTAAGGAACTTATTGACGGAGAACCATGAGCACAGCGATGTTATGATAATGCCAAAGCAGAACACCGAGGCGGCGGTGATGGCGAGCTCGCGCCATGTTATCACCATAATAATGTTGGGTTCGTAGTTGTACAAGGCATACATACCTCCACCCAACGCGCCGCACGCCAGCAACGCTGCCACGAGCCCCACTCCCACCGCACGCTTTATGAACGGACGACGGATGAAGCCCCAGGAGGCACCAACAAGTTTCATGGTATGGATAAGAAAGCGGCGCGAATAGATGCTAAGGCGCACGCTGTTGTTGATAAGCGAGAACGACACGCATGTAAGCAGAACGGCAAGCACCAGCAGAATGAAACTGAGCTTGCGGAGAGTGCTGTTCACCTTGTCCATCAGGTCTTCCTGATAAGCCACATCGGTAACCTCGCTGAGCGATTTCAGCTCTTTCGAAATCCAGAGCAGTGAGTCACCATTGGCATAATCCGACTTCATCTGTACCTCAAGCGTGGCAACAAATGGATTGAAGCCAAGAAATTCCGACGGATCCGAACCCATTGCCGCGCATTGCTCACGCTGTGCCTGTTGCTTGCTTATGTAGCTCGCATGGCGCGTGTATGGCTTGCGGTAGAGATCGCGGCACAACAGTTTTGCTTGATTGTCGGTAATCTTGTCTCCCAACATTACCGTGACAGTGAGATTCTCCTTTACATACGCCGACAGGTTGCGGGCAGTCAGTACGGAGAACACCATCATGCCCAAAAGAACAAGTACCATCGTCGTGCTTATACATAATGTAACCACCTGCAAACCGGTACGGTTGCGGGCTGTTTTGCGTTTTTTTCCCATTCTGATACAGATGTAATACACCTAATGTGCTGCAAAAGTAACAAAAAAACCACTAACAGCTCGTTCATTTAACATGTATTAACCGCCATTATCGTGCATTTTTGCATACCTTTGAAGCCATTTTCAAACGATTATCATGAGCACTGTAATATATCCCTCGCCAATCTTCGGACCGGTACACAGTCGCAGGCTGGGCGTCTCGCTCGGAATAAACCTGCTGCCGGCTGACGGAAAAGTGTGTACCTTCGACTGCATATACTGCGAATGTGGCTTCAACGCCGACCACCGTCCTAACCTAAGGATGCCCTCACGCAGCGAGGTGGCGCTGGCACTGGAAGAAAAACTCGCCGACATGGCTGCCAACGGTCCACAGCCCGACGTGCTGACATTTGCAGGCAACGGCGAACCGACGTGTCACCCTGACTTTGCCGGCATTATCGATGACACGATAAGGTTGCGCGACAGATATTTTCCAAAGGCACGCATATCTGTACTGAGCAATTCAACGCGCATTCACAAGGAAGACGTGCACGACGCACTCATGCGCATAGACAACAACATACTAAAACTCGACACCGTCTGCTCCGCATATATTAATAAGGTAGACCGTCCCACCGGGAACTACAACGTAGAGCAGATTATAGAGCGGATGAAAGCTTTCAACGGGCACATCATAATACAGACCATGTTTATGAAGGGTGTTTCTGCCGGAGGCTTCAACGCAGACAACACGGGCGAGGAATTTGTGGCTCCATGGTTAGAGACAGTCAAGGCAATAGCTCCGCAGAAGGTAATGATTTACACCATCGACCGCGAAACGCCCGACACCGGTTTGCGGAAGGCAAGCCACGAGGAGCTTGACGCCATCTGCAGTCGCGTCATCGCCGCAGGCATTCCTTGTTCCGCTTCCTACTGAAAGGTCCATCCCTCACGTTGGTACTGTGTTTAACCCAAATCGTCCACAAGATTTTGTTAAGCTCAAATCGTTTTTCAGACCAACGCAAGCAGATGAAATTCTTAACCTATACGGGAATATGAAAGCCCCCAAACGCATGGAAATACGTTTGGGGGCTTGCTGCTTCTTTATACAAAGGCATCATATCTTTCCAATGATGCCGAGCTTTGTGCTGCGTATGAAATCAATAATCTTACGCACCTCACTACCATCCGGCACCTGCTGTTCTATCTGCAGTACAGCATCAAACACCGAAGTCTGTCCGTGGAACACAAGGCGGTAGGCGTTGGCTATGTGCGCAATGATTTTCTCGCTCACCTTATAGTTCTCGAGAATCACGCGGTTCACGCCGCCATAGCGTACAGGATTGTCAGTGGCAACGATGAACGGCGGAACATCCTTGCTGAAACGGCTTCCGCTCTGAATCATCGCCGCATCGCCCACGCGTGCGCCGGGGTTGGCAATCACACCCGAGGAGAATATCACGCGGTCGCCAATGATACAGTCGCCGCCAATCTTCGTACCGTAGCCGAACACATTGACATGACCTATCTTCGTGTCGTGCGACACGTGCACACCCTCCATGAGGAAGTTTCTGTTGCCTATCACCGTCTGTCCGTCGGCAAACGTAGCCCTATTGATTACCACGTTCTCGCGGAACACGTTTCCGTCGCCGATGATGAGCTTCGAGGCATCGCCCTTATAGTTGAAGTCCTGCGGCACAGCACCGAGCACAGTGTTCTGGAACACTTTGTTGCCCACACCCATACGTGTGCCGTTCATTATGCTCACATAAGGATAGATTACGCAGTCGTCGCCAATCTCTACATCATCCTCTATATATGCGAAAGGATAGATGGTAACGTTTTTTCCTATCTTCGCTTTCGTGCTTACTTCTGCTTTTTCGCTAATCATAAGATAATAGTTTTAAATTGTTAAGGAGATCAGTTTCTGCCGCCGCCCAGAGCCGTATAGAGGCTCACCACGGCCTGCATCTTGTAGAAGTCGTCGGCAGTCTTTGAGAGTTCGGCGTTAAGCAGGCTCGTCTCGGCAGTTATCACCTCCAGATAGTTGCTGCCACTGCTCTTGTATAGCTGTTTTGTGTCTTCCACGTTCTGCTTCAATACAGCCACCTGTTTCTCCTCCAGTTTGCTCTTCTCGTCGGAAGAGTTGTACAGTACAAGCGCGTTGCTCACCTCGCTGCCAGCTTTCAGTATGGCATTTTGCCATGTGTTGAAAGCCTGTTCCTGCTGTGCCTTTGCCACTTTGAGCCCTGCAACAATCTGTCCGTTCTGGAATATCGGCTGAACAAGACTTCCGACAGCCGAAAGCAACAACTTTCCGGGGTTTACGAGACCTGCGCCCGAGTTGTTGGTATAGGCTCCGCTGCCGCTGATGGTTATGCTGGGATAGAATCTTGAGCGTGCGGTCTGAGTGTTATAGAAGCACTGTGCCAGCGACATCTCGGCGTAATGTACGTCGGGACGGTTGTTGAGCATCTGCAAGGCAATGCCCGTGCTGAACTCTGTGGGCAGCGACTGATTGTCGAGTTTGCCGCGTGCAATGGTCTGAGCCGGCTGTCCGAGCAGCAGCGAGAGCGAGTTTTCGGTTTCCCTTATCTGTCTGCGCAGGTCAGCAGCCTGTGCTTGTATGGCGTAATAGTTTGCCTCGGCACTCTGTACGCTTGTGGAACGTGCCCATCCGAGGTTCTTCTGCAGCGCCATCATGTCCCATGTTTCCTTGACCAGTCCCTCCATGTCGGTGACAATCTCGAGTTGTCTGTCGAGCATTAGCAGAGTGTAATACATATTGGCTATACCAGCCACTATATTGGTCTTCACAACAAGCTGGTAGTCTTTTGTTGCAAGCAGAGCCATCTGCGCGCTGCGCTTCTGCGAGAGGAGATTGCCAAAGAGATCAATGCTCCAGCTGGCATTTACGGGCAGAGAGTAAATCTTGGATGGCGTATGTCCGTCCCATGACGACAGTGTTCCCTGCGGAGTGAATGAGAACGAGGGCACAAACGCCAGTTTTGCCACGGCGAGCTGCGCCTCCACCATCTTTACGTTGAGTGCGGCGTTGAGCAGATCGAAGTTATTGTTCAGTCCGGTCTCGATGAGCGCCTGCAACTGCGGGTCGGTAAACACGCTGCGCCAGGGCAGGTTGCCGAAGCTCGTTGTGTCACTCACGGCAAGGGTATCAGTGAGCGAGTTTACGTCGCGCACCAATCCCGTGGTGTTTACATCGGGCCTCTCATATTTGTTGTAGAGTCCGCAGCTGCCTAAGAGCAGCGTTGCGGACATTATCATCATAAGTTTCTTCATAATGGTTTAGTTTTGGGATTCAATAGGCCTTGTATATTGGAGCAGTTCAGACTCAACATCGGCATTATTGTCGCCGAAGTCTATCGGACGGAACTTCTCTTGCAGCCACTGGAACACGGCGAAGAGCGCGGGCACCACAAAGAGCTGGCAAAGAGTACCTATGAGCATACCGCCCACGGCTGCCGCACCAAGCGTCTGGTTACCGTTCTTGCCCACACCCGAGGCGAACATCAGAGGCAGAAGGCCGATAATCATGGCAAGAGAGGTCATGAGGATAGGACGCAGACGCGCACCGGCTCCGAGAATTGCCGAATAGCGTATAGCCATACCTGTCATACGGCGCTCGAGGGCAAACTGCACGATAAGGATGGCGTTCTTCGCCAGAAGACCGATAAGCATGATGAGCGCGATCTGCATGTAGATGTCGTTGGAATGTCCGAATATATTGGTGAAGATAAAGGCTCCGGCAAGACCGAACGGAATGGAAAGTATAACCGCAAGAGGCAGTATGTAGCTCTCATACTGTGCGGAAAGTATAAGATAAACGAACACCAGACACAGTGCGAAGATGATGCCTGTAGAACTGCTCGACTCGCGCTCTGAACGTGTCAGACCGGAATAGTCGAGACCGTAACCGTCGGGCAGCACCTGTGCAGCCACTTCCTCGATGGCCTGGATGGCCTGACCCGAAGAATAGCCGTCGGCAGCCGTTGCATTTACGTTGATACACGTAAAGAGGTTGAAACGCATCACGTTGGACGGACCGTAGACGCGCCTCAGCGAACAGAACTCGCTGACAGGCGACATGCCGTTGGGCGTGCGTACGTATATGTTGGTCATGTCTGCCGGTTTGGCGCGGCTTGCCACATCACCCTGAATCATTACACGGTAGAGCTTACCGTAAGCGTTGAAGTTGGATGCATACAGACCGCCATAGTATCCCTGCAGTGTGGTGAGCACGGTGCTCGGCGATATGCCGCTCTGCTTGCACTTTGCCACATCCACATCAACCATATACTGCGGGTAGTTAGGATTGTAGGAGGTCATGGCGCTGGCTATCTCCGGACGCTTGTTGAGCTCGGCAAGATACTTTTTGGTAACCTCGAAGAACCTGTTGAGGTCGCCACCTGTCTTGTCCTGCATAGAGAACGTAAGACCATTGGTGGCACCGAAACCGTTAATCATTGGCGGAGCGAAGGCAATGATCTGTGCATCCTTTATTTCTGCCGTCTGCTTGTAGATCATTCCGAGTACGGAATTGACCGCCTGCGGATTCACAAGGAAACGTTTGATACCTTCACCCTGCCACAATCCGGAGAGGTTGTAGAAGAAACCGCTCGGACGCTCCTCGAAAGGCTTGAGCTTTATGATGAATGTGGCCTGGTCGGAGCCCTGTCCGGCTATGAAGTTGTAGCCTACCAGCATCTCACGTGTCTTGACAGCAGGGTTAGATGCGAGCATACGGTCAATCTGTTCCATCACCTCCTGCGTTCTTGCCTGACCCGTTCCCGGTGCCATTGACACCGTACAGAACATTACTCCCATGTCTTCGTCGGGCACAAGACCTGTCTTTGTGAATACCATGGAGAGTACAAGAGCCACAATTCCCACAACAACGGAGACGCCAGCAAGTATGCGGTGGTGGATAACCCTCTCCACACCTTTCTTATATTTTACAAGAATCTTCTCGTACTGGTAGTTGAATGCCTCGTGGAATCGGTCCACTACCGACTTCCTGTGGTCGGCTTCGTCGTCATGAGGCTTCAGGAACATGGCGCAAAGCGCAGGAGAAAGCGTCAAGGCATTGACAGCTGAAATAAGAATTGATACCGCCATCGTAATACCGAACTCACGATAGAAGGCACCGCTCGTACCGCCCATGAACGACACCGGCACGAACACCGCCGACATTACAAGCGTAATGGATATGATGGCGCCCGATATTTCGTTCATCGCGTCGATAGAAGCGGTAAGCGCGCTCTTGTATCCCTGGTCGAGCTTGGCATGCACAGCCTCGACAACCACGATGGCGTCGTCCACCACGATGGCAATGGCGAGAAGCAATGCCGAGAGCACGAGCAGATTGACCGAGAAGCCGAATATCCAAAGGAACAGGAACGTACCTATCAAAGCTACCGGCACGGCAATCATAGGGATGAGTGTTGAACGAATGTCCTGCAGGAACACGTACACAACAAGGAACACGAGCAGCAGCGTAAGCACCAACGTGAATATAACCTCCTCGATAGATGCGTAAAGGAACTCGGTAACGTCCATGTTTATCTTGTATTCCATGCCCGGAGGGAACGACTTGGCCTGCTTCTCCAGTTCGGCTTTCACGTCCTTGGCTATCTGGTTGGCGTTCGAGCCGGCTATCTGCTGCACCATACCCATCACTGATGGCTGGGCGTTGTTCTTCATCGACACGCTGTACACAAGTCCGCCGAGTTCTATGTCGGCAACATCCCTAAGTCGCAGCGTCTGGCCGTTGTGGTCGCTGGCAATGATTATGTCCTTATATTCCTCTTCTGTCTTCAGTCGTCCTTTGTAACGCATCACATATTCGAATGCCATGTCGCTCTGTTCTCCGAACTTTCCCGGAGCAGCCTCGATGTTCTGCTCGGCAAGTGCAGCCGACACGTCAGAGGGGATAAGCCCGTACTGCTTCATCTTGTCGGGCTTGAGCCATATACGCATGGAGTATGTCTTCATACCCGGCGACTGTACATCGCCGACGCCGTTGATACGCTTGAGGGCAGGAATGACGTTGATGTTGGCATAGTTGGTGAGGAACACATCGTCATATCGTCCGTCTTCGGTGGTGAGTGTGAACATTATGACGTTCGATGTCTGCTGTTTCTGCACTGTCACACCTACCCTCGTTACCTCGGCGGGCAGCAGCGACTGTGCCTGGCTTACGCGGTTCTGCACGTTTACGGCAGCCATATCGGGGTCGGAGCCCTGTTTGAAGTAGACCGTAATCTGTGCAGAGCCGTCGTTTGTGGCCTGCGAGGTCATGTAAGTCATGTTTTCCACACCGTTGATACTCTCTTCCAGCGGAGTGATAACGGAGTTGAGCACCGTCTGGGCGTCTGCACCGGTATAGGTGGTACGCAGAACTACCGTAGGCGGCGCGACATCAGGGTACTGCTCTATAGGCAGCGATATGATGCCGATTATACCCAGCAGCACGAAGAAGATTGATACTACTGTCGATAATACCGGGCGTTTTATGAAATTTGTAAATGTCATAATTCTGTATTTATGGTTTGTCGTCGTTAAGGTAATACCCTAACATCGTCTTGATATCGTTATTTCTACTTCATCACACTGATGTAAGCCGAAGCCGAGCCTTGCTTTTCGCCAAGTTTGGCAGCATCGTCTATCTTTTTCATATAGTCCTTTTCGGGGATGGGTTTTATTTGCATGCCGTCTGTCAGCGATGTTATTCCCTTCGACACATAGGTGTCGCCCACCTTCAAACCGGCGGTAACGATGTATGTCTTTCCGTCGTTCTGCGGATTGACCTTTATCTCCGTATATCTGACGCGGTTATCCTTGCCCACGAGGTAGACGAAAATCTTGTTCTGTACCTCTGATGTAGCTTCCTGCGGGATTATCACCGCCTTGTCTTTCATGCTCGGTATCACTATCAGTCCCGAGCCGCCGCTGCGCAGTTCCTTGTTAGGATTGGGGAAGTGGGCTATCACCGATACAGAGCCGGTGGCAGCGTCTATCACTCCGCTTGCCTTCACCACCTTTCCGGGCTGGCTATAGGTGCTTCCGTCGGCGAGTTGCAGTCTGACTTCAGGGAACGCAGCCAGGGCTCCGCTCACTCCGTTTTCATTCTTTGTCATGGCGAGCATATCCTTCTCCGTAAGCGAGAAGAACACCTCTATTGTAGATACGTCCGATACGGTTGTGAGCGGTTCGGCGCTCGATGCCGAGACGAGGGCGCCCACCTTGTAGGGCAGCGAGCCCACTACGCCTGCCACAGGACTTTTCACGTAGCAGTAGCTCAATGTCTCTTCTGCCGATGCCAGTGCCGACTCTGCCTGTGCCAGCTGAGCCTGTGCCGTGGCATAGTTATTCTCTGCGGTAGATAGCTCGTAGTCTCCTATCACCTTGCCCTCATACAGTTTCTTCGAGTTCTCGTAGGTGAGTTTCGATGTGGCGAGCTGTGCCTTTGCTGTGTTTACCGAGGCTTTTGCCTGACGGACCTGTGCCTGATATGTTTCGTTGTCTATTACGAACAATAGCTGACCTGCCGTAACAGCCTGTCCTTCATGCACGCAGATGCGTGTAATGAAGCCGCTCACCTTCGGGCGTATCTGTACATCCTGAATTCCCTTGATTGTGGCGGGATAAGTGGCTTGCAACTCTGTTGAATTTGCCTCGACTTTTCGTATAGCGTACTCATTGTCCGCGAAATTCGGTTTGCCGCCTGACTTACCTCCACACGACACAATCACCGCAGCCATCGCTGCTGCGATAAACATTCTACTTTTTTTCATACCTATTTTATCTTTACTGTTGTTGTTATGTACTTGTTTAAGAAATGAAAACTTTTAGTCTTTGTTCGGTTTTCGGTGTGCAAAGATACTCACATTATCATAATAATGCGATTTCATAACAATACATTTAAGTTTTTTTATTTTCTGCTTAACTACTTGTAACGATTATTTCCGCACAGCATCAAGCATCATTCCTTGCCGCCGTAATCATCTGGCGATATAAGTGGGGGAACGCAGCACAGTGTGTCATACAGTGAGTCCCATGGCTTTTGCTTTCTCCATGAGCAGCTTCATAAGCGGTTCGCGCTCGTTTGGCACTTTGTTGTCGAGAACGGCATCTTTCATTACCTTTTTCAGTTCACCCACCTCGCGGCACGGCTTCAGCTTGAACATTTCCATAATCTCGTTTCCGTCGATGCATGGCTGGAGCAGTCGCTTGTAGTCATTCTCCTTCAAGTCGGCAAGCTTTTCGCGCACTATGCGGTAATTTTCAAGGAAATGCTTCTTGCGTACCTGGTTTTTGCTTGTGATGTCAGCTTCACAAAGTATCATCAGGTCGTCAATGTCATCGCCAGCATCGTTCATCAGGCGTCTCACGGCACTGTCGGTCACCACGTCGTCGGCTATTACTATGGGGCGCATGTGCAAATCGACAAGCTTCTGCACGTACTTCATCTTCGAGTCCATAGGCAGCATCAGCCTTCTGAACACCGTCGGCACCATCTTTGCGCCTATTATGTTGTGGCTGTGGAATGTCCATCCTGCCAGCGGGTCCCACCGCTTGCTCCTTGTCTTGCCTACGTCGTGCATGAGTGCCGCCCATCGCAGCCACAGGTTGTCGGTTCGCGAACAGACATTGTCGAGAACCTCGAGCGTATGATAGAAATTGTTCTTGTGCGCCCTTCCGTTGCGCGTCTCCACAATATCGAGAGCCGCCAGTTCGGGCAGTATGATGTTAAGCAGACCTGACCGCTGCAAATCCACGAAGCCTCGGCTCGGCGTGGCTGTCATCATTATCTTGTTCAGTTCGTCTTTTATGCGTTCCCCGCTCACTATCCTTATGCGTTCGGCATTTCTTTCGAGCGCGTCAAACGTTTCGTCTTCTATGATGAAGTTGAGCTGTGTGGCGAAGCGCACGCACCTCATCATTCGCAGAGGGTCATCAGAGAATGTTATGTCGGGGTCGAGCGGCGTGCATATTATGCCGTCTTCGAGGTCGTAAATGCCGTCAAAGGGGTCTACGAGCTCGCCGAAGCGTTCTTTGTTAAGACATATAGCCATGGCATTGATGGTGAAGTCGCGCCGGTTCTGGTCGTCCTCGAGGGTTCCGTTCTCCACCGCAGGCTTGCGCGAGTCGTGACTATAGCTCTCCTTGCGTGCTCCCACAAACTCCACCTCCGTGTCTCCCCACTTCACCTGTGCCGTTCCGAAATTACGGAACACCGTGAGGTGTGCCTTTCTGCCAAGCATCTGTTTCAGTTCCGATGCTACCTCTATGCCACTGCCCACCACAACGACATCAATGTCGTTGGACCGGCGTTCGAGGAAGATGTCGCGCACATATCCGCCCACCACATAACACTCCACACCAAGTTTATCGGCAGCTGCGGAAATGCGTCGGAAGATGTCTTTGTCAAGAATCTGCGCCAACTCTTCATCGGTAAATATCTTCATCGGAATGGATTTTTGTCTTGATTCGGGGTGCAAAGGTAGTAATTTTCAAGCACATTACGCATACAGATATAAATAATTTAACCCACATAGGTCATTAGATTTCATGCTTGTTTAGTCTGTATGCGTGCCAGATTGCAACCGTATCGGCGATGGCATAGCAGAGATGTCGGGATGAGCAAGAAACAAGATTGTGCGCAGAGAGGCGAAAAGGCTGTTAAAGCAAACATGTATTCTCGCAAAATGCCTCTTCGCGGTCTGATGACCGATTTGGTCTAAGACTCTAAACGTAAAAGGAAGCCAGATGCAATGGATGAGTGACAACAGCCGCCAGGGCTCGTAACTGCACTTAATGAAAGTTAATTTGTAAAGATATTTGGTCGAATTT
>CAMTJK010000030.1 GCA_947072805.1 uncultured Prevotella sp. | reverse complement strand
CATGGACAACCCGATAGCTGCCGACGCTCTCGAAGCCACGCTGAAAGCCACACGCATACTGAACCTGTCGGGGGCTTATGCCGACTCGCTCGAACAGACGCTGCGACAGTTGCCGCCCATGCAGATAGGCAAATACAACCAACTGCAGGAGTGGCTCGTGGACGAAGACAGTCCGCGCGACAATCACCGCCACATATCACATCTGTACGGTCTGTATCCAAGCAACCGCATAACAGCCTACAACACCCCCACCCTTTTCGCCGCCGCACGCAACACGCTGCTGCAACGAGGCGACATGGCAACGGGATGGAGCATAGGATGGAAGGTGAACTTCTGGGCAAGAATGCTGGACGGCAACCACGCATACCGCATAATACAGAACATGCTGAAGCTGCTGCCGGGCGACAACGTGAAGGAAGACTATCCCGAAGGACGCACATATCCCAACCTCTTCGACGCGCATCCGCCATTCCAGATTGACGGCAACTTCGGTTTTACTGCAGGCGTGGCTGAAATGCTGCTGCAAAGTCACGACGGTGCGGTACATCTGCTGCCGGCACTGCCCGAGGCATGGAGCGAAGGCAGCGTGACAGGACTGGTGGCCCGTGGCGGTTTTGTGGTGGATATGGAATGGAACGGCACACAACTGCTTGGCGCAAGCATACACTCACGCCTCGGCGGCACACTGCGCCTGCGTTCGTACGTGCCGCTGAAGGGCAAGGGCTTGAAGCCGGCTTCAGGCAGTTGTCCTAACGCTATGTACGCGCCTGCCGGCACCTACGCCAAACCGCTCACGTCGCAGAAGCTGCAAAGCGCACAACTGCCGGTACTGCTGCGTACCTACGAATATGACATTGAAACGTCTGCCGGTCAAACATACAAGGTGGAAAGAGCATCTTACTAAACCCATACGGGTATGAAAAAAGCCTTGCAAAACAATCAGTCTTGCAAGGCGCATAAAGGCGGTGTCGAGACACCGCCTTATTATTTTATCACAAACATTCGTTATCTTACTATCTTCTTGCCGTTACGTATGAATACTCCCTTTCCGGGATTCACTATCCGTCGTCCGTCCAGTGTGTAATAGGCATCATCCATTACGGGGCGTGCCGTCTCGCGCGGTGCGGCAATGCTAAGCGCTTCGTCATCTATATGGAAGATGAGCGTGGTGAAGCTGCGCGCGGGAATGAGGCAGGTAAAAGTCTTGCCACGTTCCATCTCCACATCGGTCTCGTCGTAGAGCGCATCTTCGGTGCTGCTTATCTTGTGAAGTTTGTCGACGTAATAAGGCAGTGTGACCTCGAGGTTAAATTCGCGGCTAAGCGTGTCTATCACATTCACGATGAGCGAATCGCCCTTTATGAACGCAGACATTTCGAAGTTCTGATTGACGTTGTTGGTGAGACTTGAAGACAGATTGGAAGTCCACTTTAGTTGTGTCGCGCCCTTGAGGTTACGTGCAAACTGTCCCATGATGATGCCCCTCGGCAGCAGCTCGTCCTTGACGTTTCCGGGCGTTGTACACACCTTTCCGTCGCCGATGAAAGAGAATTCGGAGGCGAGATACCAGTACACGTATGCCGTTGCACCGTTGATGAGACACTCGTTCACATCTTCGGCAAAGAGCAGTTGCTCGTGCCATGTGGGGTTATAGCGGTTCTCGGTGTCCTCATCGCCTCTCGGGTTTACGATGTGTTCGGTCATCCATACCTCCTTGCCGAGCGGCTCAGCATATCCTGCGGCGGTGTTGAGATTGGTCTTGCACTGATAGTTTCCGTAGACATGACCGCCAATGAGGTCTATATACTTCTCTGTTTCCGGGTCCTCGAGCAACAGTCGGTAGTATTCGGGATTGAATCCCAGCGGCTCGCCTCCCAGCAGACGTACGTTGAACTTCTCCTTTGTGAGGCGGCCGGCATAGTCTTTAACCACATCGTGCAGTTCCTGCGGCGTATATTCGCAGCCGCTGTATCCCACCCACCAGTCGGGCTCGTTCTGCAGCGTCACCACATCAACGTCGGCATCGTTGTTGTGCATGTATGTGAGGAACGTGTTGAACCACGTGAAGAGTTTGCTTGGCTGACTTAGTTTGCCGTGTACATATCCCTGCTCCTCACTGTTGCCTCCCGATGCGCTGTTGTTGGTCTTGTAGACGGCGGGCGGCGACCATGGCGAAGCGAGAATAATGGCTCCGTGCGCCTTGGCAGCACGCACCACATCAAGATATCCGTGCCAGTCGTAAGGCGTATCCCACGGCGTGGTGACATCACCTATAAGGTTTGGCGACATCTCCATTCGCAGAATGTTCAGTCCTATCTTCGACTCAGGTCCGTAAGCCATGTCTATAAGCTTGGTGTCGTCAAGCGGTCGCATCAGATAACCCATGGCAGCAGCTCCGAATCCGGTTATCTTCTGTCGCGTCTCGGCGGTGACATTCAGTCTTACAGTGGTCTGTGCCGCCGAAGTGAGAGCCTGCGCCATGGCACACAGCGAGAGGCAAGCGCAGAATAAAGTTCTTTTTGTCCTGGTTAAAGATTTCATGTCAAATGGTTTTTATTGGTGCTGATTATATTTCCTTTATATTAAATAGGTGTGAGCAAAGGTAGCACAAAATAAGCCGACAAGCGGTCATTTTACGTTACTTTTAATTATAATATTGTCTCATTCTTCCTTTTTGAGATTATTTTATGAACTGTCTTTGCTCTAAATTCATAAATTTGCAATAAAGAATAACATTATCATGCACTTACCTAAAACCATTCTATCATCCCTCATTGCTCTGCTGCTCAACACTACTGTTTGCGGCGCAGCAGAGAAGTTCGTGAGTTTCGACAAGGGCGACTGGCAACTCAACGCCGGCAGCAAAGTGACCATCTACGTGAGCAACGACGACGAACGCGGCGTGGCACGCGCTGCCAACGACCTGCTGAACGACCTGAAAAAGGTGTGCGGCGGCAACGTGAACATAACCTCCGACGAGACAGAAGCAACCATCGTGGTGGGTACGGCTGGCAAGGTGAAAGCCGTATCGGCATGGGCGAAGGAACTGAAAGGCAAACATGAGATGTACATGATAGAGGCTTCAGCGGGACGCCTCACCATAGCAGGAAGCGACAGGCGCGGCACCATCTTCGGCATATACGAACTGAGCCGGCAGATAGGCGTATCGCCATGGTACTGGTGGGCTGACGCCCCAATAGACAGACACGACCGCATATTCGTTAGCAACGGAAAATATACCGACGGCGAACCGGCGGTGAAGTGGCGCGGACTGTTCCTGAACGACGAGATGCCCTGCCTGAGCAGCTGGGTGGGCAACATGTTCGGCACAAACTACGGCGATCATCGCTTCTACGAAAAGGTTTTCGAACTGATTCTGCGCCTGAAGGGCAACATGCTCTGGCCTGCCATGTGGGGATGGGCATTCTATGCAGACGACAAACTAAACTCTGTCACCGCCGACGAGATGGGCGTTATAATAGGGACAAGCCATCACGAACCCATGGCACGCAACCATCAGGAGTGGGCACGACACCGAAAGGAATACGGCGACTGGAACTACAACACAAACCAGGCCACACTGGACAACTTCTTCCGCGAAGGCATAGAACGCATGAAAGGCACTGACGACATAGTGACAATAGGAATGAGGGGCGACGGCGACGAGGCAATGAGTAAGGAGGCTGATACCAAACTGCTTGAACGCATAGTGGAAAACCAGCGCAACATAATAAAAAAGGTAACCGGACGACCTGCAAAGGAAACGCCGCAGGTATGGGCTCTATATAAAGAGGTACTCGACTATTACGACGCCGGCATGAGAGTGCCCGACGACGTAACCATACTGCTGTGCGACGACAACTGGGGCAACGTGCGACGGGTGCCTGACGCCAACGAACGTAAGCACAAGGGCGGATGGGGACTTTATTATCACGTGGACTATGTGGGCGCACCGCGTAACTACAAATGGATAAACGTGACGCAGACACAACAGATGTTCGAACAGTTGAAACTGGCCTTCGACTTCGGCATAGAGCGGATGTGGATGCTAAACGTGGGCGACCTCAAACCCATGGAATATCCCATACAGCTGTTCATGGACATGGCATGGAATGCCAACAGCTACAACCACGCCAACATAACCGACCACACGCGACTCTTCTTCGCAACACAATTAGGTGCGCAATGGGCTGACGAAGCTGCCGACATATTCAACACCAACTGCAAATTCATGGCGAGGGTAACACCGGAAATGCTCGACTGCAACACCTACAATGTGGAAACAGGCGAGTGGAAGACCGTGGCTGACGACTATGCAAGGCTTGAGGCACGTGCCCTGAGACTGTATATGCAACTGCCAGAAAGCCGACACGACGTGTTCCGCGAACTGCTGCTCTTCCCCGTGCAGGCAATGGCAAACCTCTACGACATGTATTACGCGCAAGCCATGAACCATACGCTTGCCAAACGCAACAATCCCGACGCCAACCATTGGGCGGAAAAAGTGAAAGTATGCTTTGAACGCGACGCGGAACTGTGCCGCTCGTACAACGAGGACATAGCCGGAGGCAAGTGGAAGGGCATGATGACACAGAAGCACATAGGATATTCTTCATGGAACGACAACTTCGAACACGACTTACTGCCTGCAACAACAATGGTTACGACCGGCGAAGAGGGCGGATATGTGTTTGACACAGCCGACGGCTACGTGGCAATGGAGGCAGAACATTTCTACACAAGCCATGCCACCGAAGGAACGCAGTGGACCGTATATCCGCACTACGGGCGGACGCGTAGCGCAGTGGCGCTGACGCCATACACAGCCGCCACGGGCGACGCCTCGCTCACTTATCGCTTCACGCTGCCCGACAGGCATCCGGCAAAGGTAAAGGTTCACGTAATTGTGAAATCGACACTCGACTTCCTCAATATTGGCGGACACGAATATACAGTAGCGCTCGACGGAAGCGAAGCGGCAAAGGTGAACTTCAACAGCGAACTGCTTGACCGCGAACCGTACATGTACTCGAAATTCTATCCCACCGTTTCACGCCGCGTGGTGGAGTCGGTGGTGGAACTGCCTGCCGCCAATGGCAAGGAGCATACACTGACAATACATCCCTGCCACCCGGGAATAGTATTCGAGAAAATAGTGGTGGACTGGGGAGGATATGACAAACAGTATCTCTTCGGACAGGAAAAGGCTCCGGCTAAAGCCAAAAGCAATAAATAAGACATAACACACAGGGCAGGACTACGGCACAATCCGCAATTCTGCCCGCTGTGAATGACATACTTACCTAACCTTTACATAAAAAAATCAGCACAACCTATATGAAAAGACTACTCCTTATTATCGCAGCCATCGTCATGACAGCAGTAGAGGCAGACGCGGCAGAACCGCGCATACGCCGCAACTTCGACTTCGACTGGAAATTTGCACTCAATCCTAAAGGCGACTTCTCGGCTGCCGACGCCGACGACAGCCGATGGAACGACGTGCAGCTGCCACACGACTGGAGCATCTCGCTCGACTTCGACAGAAATATATCCGGCTCGGTGGCTCATCTGCCGGGCGGCATGGGCTGGTATCGCAAGACATTCACACTGCCCGAAGAGATGCGCGGAAAGAAAGTGGCAATACACTTCGACGGCATCTTCATGAACAGTGACGTATGGATAAACGGAAAGCACATTGGCAGCCGACCGTACGGCTTCTGCAGTCAGACGTACGACATGACACCATATCTGAAAAAGAACGGCACAAACGTTCTGGCTGTGCGTGTGGACCGCAGCCGCAACGACGAGATAGCACGATGGTACGCCGGCGCAGGCATATACCGCCACGCATGGCTTGTGGCCACGGAGGCAACGCACATAGCCACCTATGGCAACTACATCACAACACCGCAGATAAGCAACGACGAGGCAACGGTACAGGTGGTAACATCGGTGGTAAGAGCCACAACTAAGAAAGTAACGATAATACACCGCATAACAGATGCCGACGGACGCACCGTGGCAAGAAGCTCCGGCACCGACAGCGTACAGAGAATGAGCGTCAAGGCACCGCATCTGTGGTCGGTAGACAGTCCTTATCTCTACAAACTGGAAACAACACTTAAAGAGGGCGGACGTATAACCGACCGCGTCACGGAGACATTCGGCGTACGTTCTATAGAGTTCAGTGCGTCACAAGGTTTCCTGCTCAACGGAAAGAGGATGAAACTACAAGGTCTGTGTCTTCATCAGGATGACGGCTCATTCGGTTGCGCCGTACCCGACAGAGCTTACGAGCGGAGGCTCGAGATTCTGAAGGAATACGGATGCAACGCCATCCGCATGAGCCACAACCAGCCGTCGCCAGAGCTTCTCGACATGTGCGACAGAATGGGCTTTGTAGTCATTGACGAGGCTTTCGACAAATGGAAGTCGGGCTATTACGCGAAATATTTCGATGAGTGGTGGCAGCGCGACATGAACGATATGCTCCTTCGCGACCGCAATCACCCCTGCATCATTCTATGGAGCATAGGCAACGAACTGCAGGAAGCATGGGATCAGAGCAATGAAGGCATAGAACGTGCAAAGATGCTCAACGATTTCGTTCACCGGCATGAACCGACACGTCCCACCACACTTGCCGGACAGAACAACCACCGCGGTGAATTCTCGGCTGTAGTCGATGTGTCGGGCTACAATTACCTCGAACCACGCATGATAAGCGACCACCGTCGCAACCCGTCGCAACGCTTCCTCGTATCGGAAGAACTGCCCTACTACAGCGGAGCCGAAGGAAACATACGCAGCTACACCATATATAATCCGTGGAACTACGTTCGCGACAACGACTTCATCGCCGGCGGCTTCATCTGGGTAGGCGTCGATTATCTCGGCGAATCGGGCTGGCCGAGCAAGGGATGGTCGTGCGGACTCTTCGACATCTGCATGAACGAGAAACCGCGTGCCGCCTATCACCGCGCCCAATGGAACAGCAAGCCTATAGTGCGTACGGCGGTGATGGACGCCTCTCTCGATATAGACCACGGTAGAGACTTGTGGCAATGCCCCAACATGACCGCCGACTGGTCATTCCCGCGCAGCTACGAAGGGCTGGTGATGGACGTACGCACCATAACCAACTGCGAGGAAGTGGAACTTCTGCTCAACGGAAAGGTGATGGGACGCGAACGCACCGCTAACCATAAGAACAACACCATAGAATGGCACATACCCTTCACTCCGGGCGAAGTAGTTGCACGCGGATACAACAACGGCATAGTGGCAGACACGTTCCGCATTGCCACAGCACGCAAGACAGAAAGCGTAAAAGTATCCATCGACCGCAATGAGATACGAGCCGACGGACAGGACGTGGCGTTCGTCAGCCTACAACTCACCGACAGTCGCGGTAACGATGTACAGGTGGACGACCGCAAGGTGACGGTAGAGGTGGAGGGCGCAGGCGTATTCTGCGGCATAGACAACGGTGACCTGCGGCGTAGCGTTCCATTCGGAGCCTCACAGAAGCAACTTTCCACCTACTTCGGCAAGGCCCTGGTGCGCGTCCGCTCCACCCGCAAAGGCGGCGAAATACGCGTGAAAATGCAAGTGGAGGGCATTGAAAAGCCCATTACAGCCGTTATTATATCAAAATGAAACGAAATCAAAAGTCTATGAAACCTTATTTTCAGTTCAGACAGACGATAGTTGATAATTTTGCACACGACTTATAACTGCACCTTAATGAATATGACAGAAAGCAAAATCACACTTCGCGAGAAGGTAGGCTACTCACTCGGTGACGTGGCTGCGAACTTAGTTTTCCAGATGATGATGATATTCCAGCTGAAGTTCTATACGGACATCTTCGGTCTGGATGGCGCCATCGCCGGCAGTGTACTTCTCATAGCACGCATCGTGGACGCATTTGTAGACCCCACGGTAGGCATCATTACCGACCGTACCAATACCCGCTGGGGCAAATATCGTCCGTGGGTACTGTGGACAGCGGTGCCATTCTGCGTGTTCTACGTACTGGCTTTCTGGAATCCCGGCATTGAAGACAAGGGGCTGGTTGCCGTCTATGCGACCATCAGCTACGTGCTTCTCATGACGATGTATTCATTCAACAACACTCCCTACTCTTCCTTGGGCGGCGTCATGACCGGCGACATACGCGAACGCACCAGCATTACGAGCATCCGCTTCGTGGGTAGCACCATAGCCCAGTTTGTAGTACAGGGTCTCACCCTGCCTCTCGTGTCGAAGTTCGGCAACGGCGACGACCGTCACGGATGGCTTTGCACCATAAGCCTCTTTGCTGCCGTGTGTCTTGTCTGCTTTATCATAACATTCCTCTCGAGCCGTGAGCGCATTGCTCCTCCACCGCAGCAGAAGATGAATGTCCGCGAAGACCTGCGCGAGCTGCTGGCAAACGTGCCCTGGAGAGCCATGTTCGTGCTAACGCTGTTTGTCTTCATCACCCTGGCAATGTGGGGTTCGGCTATGAGTTTCTATTTCCAGAGCTATGTAGATCAGCATGCCCTCTTCGGTTTCCTCAACGACATCGGTCTTGTGGCTGAAGCAGACGAAGCAACCGGCTTTGGCGGCGCAATTCTCGGTGCCTTCAATCTCATCGCACACAGCGAAGCCGATGCCTATGCCATAGGATTCTCACTTTTCAACATGGTGGGTGCCATAGTACAGTTCATAGGTGTCATTACGCTCTCCAACTTCCTTGCCAACAAGTACGGCAAGAAGCAGACATTCATCGTCTGCCTGTCGCTGACGGCTCTTTTCACAGCCATGTTCTATATGCCGCAGCCTGACGACATCCGCATAATGTTCATCCTCTGCATACTCAAATCGCTTGCTTACGCTCCCACCGTACCACTTCTGTGGGCTATGATTGGCGATGTGGCAGACCATATAGAGTATATCAACCACCGTCGTGCCACTGGATTATGCTTCTCAGGCGTAGTATTCGCCCTAAAAGCCGGTCTTGGTCTAGGCGGCGCCTTTGCCGGACTCATTCTCTCCGTATTTGGATATGTATCGGGAGGCGGCGTGGCAGTGCAGAGCGAGAGTGCCACCACAGGCATACTGCTTGCCTCGAGCATAGTGCCGGCAGTACTTTTCGCCATAGGAGTGGCAGCCTTGTTCTATTATCCCATCACAAAACAGTTCAACGAAAACATGCAGGCTGAACTTGCAGCAAGGCGCAAGTAACAACATTCAAACAACAACGACAACAAAAGAATCATGAAAAGATATATCATTGCGGCTCTTGCCGCACTACAGATGGGCAACCTTCAGGCACAGGGATTGAGAGACGTGCTCGGCAAAGACCTCCTTATCGGTGTGGCTGTAAACCAATGGCAGGCCAACGGCAGCGTTCCCGAGGCTGCCGACATAGTGAAAACACACTTCAACAGCGTTGTGGCCGAAAACTGCATGAAGTCGGAAGTGCTTCAGCCCAAGGAGGGCACGTTCTATTTTGCCGCCGGCGACAGTCTCGCTGAGTTTGCCCGCCGCACCAATTCCGTGCTCATCGGTCACTGCTTAGTGTGGCACTCACAGGCACCGCAGTGGTTCTTCAACGGCAAAGACGGCAAACCCGTGAGCCGCGAAGTGCTGATAAAGCGCATTGAGAAGCATATCACAAAGGTAGTAAAGCACTATAAGGGCAAGGTGAAAGGCTGGGACGTGGTGAACGAAGCCATAGAGGACGACGGTACATTCCGCCACTCTCCGCTCTACAACATTATCGGCGAAGAATTCATAGAAATTGCCTTCCGTGCCGCCCACAAAGCCGACCCTGATGCAGAACTCTACTATAACGATTTCTCCATGGCAAAACCTGCCAAGCGCGAGGCTGTGTGCCGGCTGGTGAAGAAGCTGAAAGAGAAAGGTCTGCGCATTGACGGCGTGGGCATGCAGAGCCACAACGGTCTTGACTATCCCAACCTTGAAGAATACGAGAAGAGCATTGACGCCTATGCCGCCTGCGGCGTGAAGGTAATGATAACGGAACTCGACGTAAACGTGTTGCCCAGTCCCGAAGGCTTCGGTGGCGCGGCAATAAACCAGAATTTCGAGTACCGCAAGAAGCTGAACCCATACACCGAAGGACTGCCCGACAGCGTATATGCCGAATTTGAACAGCGTTACCTGCAGATGTTCGACATCTACTACCGTCACCGCCACCAGATAAGCCGCATCAACCTGTGGGGCATCAGCGACCGCGAGTCGTGGCTCAACGGATGGCCCGTACACGGACGCACCAACTATCCGCTTCTGTTCGACCGCCAATACAAAGCCAAACCGGTGGTGAAGAAGATAATGGAGCTCTGGAAGTGAAAAAAAATCTAATCCTATAAATATAAATAAGGTATTATGGAACATCGATATCTTTTTCCCGGTGACTATATGGCTGATCCTTCAGCTCACGTCTTCAACGGCAAACTGTACATATATCCCTCTCACGACCGTGAATCGGGCATTGCCGAAAATGACAACGGCGACCACTTCGACATGAAAGACTACCACTGCCTGCAGGTGGACGACCCGCGCACAACCGAAGCTCGCGACTGCGGCATGATACTAAGCGTCGAAGACATTCCCTGGGCAGGACGCCAGCTGTGGGACAACGACGTGGTAGAGAAGGATGGGCGCTACTATCTCATCTACAGCATGAAGGACCAGACGGACATTTTCCGTCTCGGCGTGGCAGTGAGCGATACCCCCGAGGGTCCGTTCGTGCCGCAAGCCGACCCCATACGCGGCTCTTACTCCATAGACCCCTGCGCCTTCCGCGACGATGACGGCTCCGTATATGTATATTTCGGCGGAATATGGGGTGGACAGCTGCAGCGTTACCGCGATAACAAGGCACTGGAGAGTGCAAGACTGGCTGAAGGCGATGAGCCTGCACTGCCCTCGCGTGTGGTACGCATGACCGACGATGTAATGCAGTTTGCCGAGGAGCCACGCCCGGTAATCATAGTAGACGACAACGGCAAACCGCTTTCTGCCGACAATCCGCACCGCTTCTTCGAAGCATCATGGATGCACAAATACAACGGCAGATATTATTTCTCATACTCCACAGGCGATTCGCATCTGATATGCTACGCCACAGCCGACAATCCCTACGGTCCCTTCACCTTCGGCGGCGTGATACTCGAACCGGTGGTGGGCTGGACCACACACCACAGCATCTGCGAATATAAGGGCAAGTGGTATCTCTTCCACCACGACTGTGTACCATCGGGCGGCAAGACATGGCTCCGCAGTCTGAAGGTGGCAGAAATAGAGTACGATGAAAACGGAAAGATTAAGTTAGTAAAATAGTAGTTTTATATTAGTTAGTAGTTCAGTGATTGCAGTCGTCTCGCTCCGCCTGCACGTTCGGAAGGAGTATGTCAGAAAGTGTGGCACCCTTGTTCTAAACACATTTCTTGACATACTCTCACGAACCCACAATCCCGTCCACTTCACATCTCATTCTGATGACATCGTTTTTTTTCCGGATATAAAATCAATACATCATGAAAAGAATACTATTGGCTCTTGCTTTGCTTCCTGTTGCTGTCATGGCGCAATACGGAACACTCGGCTCTCTGCATGTAGAGGGCAAGCACCTGAAAGACACACACGGAAATACCGTGGTACTGCACGGCGTGATGGACACGCCCAGTCCTTACTTCAACAACTACCGATGGGGTAACAGTTGTACCACCGCCAACATACAGCCCTGCATAAGCTACTTCGACAAGCTCTTTACTGCCATCACCGACACAACGCAGGGTGCATGGTGCAACCTTTTCCGCCTTCATCTCGACCCTTGCTGGACAAACGACCCCAACAAGCAGAGCGACGGTAAGGAAAGCGGCGAAGCCGACATATCACGATTCAGCGAAACGCGCCTCCAAACACTCATGAAGACGCTTTATTTCCCCATAATACGCAAGGCAAAGGCTCACGGACTTTACGTCATAATGCGACCGCCGGGAGTATGCCCGCAGAACCTGCAGGTGGGCGACTACTACCAACAGTACCTCATGACCGTATGGGATATCGTGACAAAGAACGACTCCATACTTAAAAACGCCGGTGTGGTGAGCATAGAACTCGCCAACGAGCCCGTAAACCTCACAGATGCTAACGGACAGAACACCGAGTGGGCCATGCGCGACTACTTCCAGCCTATCGTAGACATGATACGCAAGAATGGATTTACGGGAATAATATGGGTGCCGGGCACGGGCTGGCAGTCCAACTACCGCGGCTACGCCAAATATCCGATAAAAGGCTACAACATTGGCTATGCCGTGCACGACTACGTGGGCTGGTACGGATGTAGCGACAACAATGCCAACGCCGCCTCGCTCATGACATCGTTCCGCGAAAGCGTGCCGGTGGTGGACACAAACCCAATAGTGATTACCGAGGTGGACTGGAGTCCGGAGAAGGAAGGTTCGGGACACTACAACGAACACGGCGAATGGGTACCGGGCAACTGGGGAACATGGGCAACGGGCTCCACTTCAACATGGGGCAAGGCTTACAAACAGTTGCTCGACTTCTACGGCAACATATCAATGACACTCTCCGGAACGGGCTGTTACATCGACATCGACACCTATATAAATTCGGGCACTGTGACGCCCGCCTTCGAGAGCAATCCGGAAGCATGTGCCAAGGCGTGCTTCGACTGGTATCGCGAATATGCCAAAGTAAACGAACCGCGACCTGACTACTCAAGGCAATGGACTTCCGACCTCGGCAACGGCACTTTCGTCAATCCGCTGCTCAACGGCGACTTCCCCGACCCCGACGTGATAAGGGTGGACGACACGTTCTACATGGCTACAACCACCATGTTCCACTTCCCGGGCGTGACACTGCTCAAGTCGAAAGATCTCGTAAACTGGGAATACTGCGCCAACCCACTGGAACGTATAGCCGACAGCGATGCCTACAACCTGCTGAACGGCAAGAATTACTACGCAAAGGGACAGTGGGCACCGAGCCTGAGATATAAGAACGGTACTTTCTACATCAACTTCATAGCCTTCGGTGACGACGGTGGCGACTTCATGCTTACAGCCACAAACCCAGAAGGACCGTGGAGCATGCGCAAGCTCAATGGTTTCTATTACGACAGCGGACTGCTCTTCGACGGCGATAACACCTACATCGTGGCCGGCAACACGCAACTGTCGGTGACACAGCTCGACAACGACTTCAAGGCTGTAAAGACAGAGAGCGTGATAAGCGGACCGGAAGGACTGGAAGGCAGCCACTTCTATCACATAGGCGACTATTACTACATCTATTGCACCTACTGGAAAGATAACTCGGGCGTGCAGACCATCTACCGCGCCACATCGCCATGGGGTCCCTACGAGGAGGCTCCGGCACTGCTCATGGAGAAGCAGAGCATACACCAGGGTGGAATGGTAGATACACCCACCGGCGAATGGTGGACTATACTGTTCAAAGACTCATGGCCGCTTGGACGACTGCCCTACCTGGAGCCCGTAACATGGAACAACGGTTGGCCCGTGCTGGGAAATGCAGGCATCGACGTTAGTGCAATAGGCAAGGGATACAAGAAACCCGACGTGGGCACATCCTATCCGCGCACATATCTGCCCACCAACGACACGTTTACCGATGGCGTGCTCGGCATGCAGTGGCAGTGGAACCACAACCCCGACGCCTCGGCATGGTCATTAAGTGACGGATGGCTACGCCTCAACACCACGGGCAAGGCACAATCTCTCATGCAGGCACGCAACTCTCTCACACAGCGCATAATGGGCGTAAACGCCAACAACACGGCTGCAGCCAAGATGGCAGACCTCTACGGAACAATAAAGGTGGCTGTGGGCAACATGGCAGACGGCGACGTGTGCGGTATAGCCGTATTCCAGGACCCCTATGCCTACATAGGAGTGAAGCAGAAGGACGGCAAGCGTTACCTGTGCAGCTATCGTAGCGCATACAACGACAACGGCAACGACATAGCAGCCGTAGAAATGGAAAGCGACGAACTGAATGCCGACACCATATACCTGCGCGCCATACCCAACTTCGGCAGCCGCACGGCAAAATTCGCCTACAGCTACAACAATGCCGACTGGAAAGAATTCGGCACCGAACTGGCAATGAGATATACTCTCGACATCTTTGTGGGTCAGCGCTACTACATTTTCAACTACGCCACCGCGCAGAACGGCGGATACGTAGACATCGACTGGTTCTCCACCGAACCGGAGTTCAGCGAAGACAAGTATTTTGCCGATGGAACACTTGCCGTCACATCTGATTACGACTTCCGCATAGCCGAACTCACCGCCACCTCCACCAACGTGGTGATGATGCCCAACTCAAAAATACCTTTCCGCATATACAGCATAGCCCAATCGGGACGCAAGAGCGACGTCACCGCCCTCGCACGCTACCGCTCGGGCAACGCTTTCGTGGCAGAATTCACAGGCGAAGCGATTGAGTCGGGCGAGGAAGGAAGCACCTACATCAACTTCGCATACACCGACCGCTACGGCACAATCAAGACTTTGCGCGTAGATGTGACCGTGACAAAAGAGGCTGACGGCATTGAATCCGTCACCGAAAACAATGTGGAAGAAGGTTCTCCGCGCTATTTCAGCATCGACGGACGCGAAATTACTGCGCCAAAAAGCGGCATAATGATAGTAAGAGAGGGCGGAAAAGTTAAAAAAATAATCATAAAATAGTAGGCATTAGCGGCTTTTCTGTATCTTTGTACTACACTACTACACCGCTAATAGTATGAAAAGACTATTTATTACAATACTCATCGTTTCAGGTCTGCTCTGTGTCAAGGCACAGACAGGCCTGTTTTTTGATTCCGAAAGGCTGTCAAGCTCACTGATATCCGCCATCTGCCAGGACAAGACCGGCTATCTGTGGGTGGGTACCGACTACGGTCTTAACCGCTTTGACGGCTACCGCTTCACCAGCTACCTTAACAACCGACAAGACTCCACTTCGCTCAACTACAATGTGGTAGTATGCCTCTTCTGCGACAACGACGGACAGATGTGGATAGGCACCGGCAAAGGACTGCAACGCTACGAAGAGACTACCGACCGCTTCATAAGCTATGCCTTTCCCGACGGGCACCGCCCGCGAGTGAACGACATCATACAGATGAAAGACGGACGCATAATGGTGGGAACAGCCGGCTACGGACTGTATGAGGTGAAAACGAGTACAACCGAACTGCAACAGGTATATGGTTACTCGCCGCGCAACGACAGCACCTACTTCAGCCACATCTTTGAAGACAGCAAAGGCAGATTCTGGAAGTCGGGCTCGGTAAACGACATCAGCGTACGGCTTACCAACGGCAGACTGAAGACGTACAGGCACAACTTCGGAACGCCTACCGACTTCATCGAAATAGACGGCAGAGTGACGGCTGTGTGCCGCGGAAACCTTGTAGTCTTCGAAGGTGACAAGATGATCACCGACTTCTACGACCTCTCCATACTGCAAGGACACATCGCCCTGCGCTGCATAACCATCGACCGCAACGGCAATATAATAGTAGGCACACGTGGCAACGGACTGTTCTGGATTCCTCGTGGCACCAGAACACTGAAACGCTACCCCATAACGGCACCGAATTTTGACCTTAACACGTCGAAAATATGGTCTCTTCACGAAGACCGCAACGGCAATATGTGGGTGGGATGCCAGCAGAAAGGTCTGTTTATGGTGTCTAACCGCAAGGCACAGTTCTCGTCATGGAACTTCTCCACGCAGAAGGTCGATATAGGAACCGGCATCTCATCGGTATGCAGCGGCGACAACGGGATGGTGTGGTGTACCGTACAGAACAACGGCATCTACGGTTTCGACTCCAACGGGCACATCGTGGCACACCCTAAGGCTCCGCTCGGCGTGGAATTCATCTACCGCGACAGTCGGAAAGACTATTGGGTGGGCACAACCTACGGTGTATATTCTTACAATCCGCTGTCAGGAGAATCACAACTCGTTTGCGATTTCGACTGCGACATGTACAACGACATGACCGACGACGGACGCGGTCATCTCTTCTTCTCCGCTTTTTCCAAAGGTATGATAATGCTCGACAGGGCCACAGGCAGCCAACGCAACTTTTCCATGATAATGTCTGATGACCCCAAACGCGGCAAGCTCGCCAACGACTGGATAATGTCAATGATGTGCGACCGCGAGGGACGGCTCTGGATAGGCACTTCGTCGGGCGTGTGCTGCTACGATGTGGAAAACGACACGTTCAAGCCCTTCGGATGGAAAGTGCTCAACGACCGCACTGTGTGCTACTCGCTGTGCGAAACAAACGCGGGCGACATCATGATAGGCACCGAACTGGGACTGTACGTGTGGCGACGCAAGACAAACAAGCTCGAAATGTTTCCCGGACCGGAGACATTGCAGAACCTCGTGATAAGCTATATCGTGTCAGACAACCAGGACAACCTGTGGTGCAGCACGTCGGCAGGCATCTGGCACTACAATAAGGAAAGAGACGAATGGATGAATTTCGTGAACGGCACAGGACTTACATCGCGCGAATACGTGAACAACGCCGGCATGCACGCCGAGAACGACCACATCTATTTCGCCACCAACGACGGCATAACCACCTTTACGCCGCGGCAGGTGTATGAGGTGACGGCAAGCCCTGGCACGGTACATCTCACAGGACTGTATCTGGAGGGACTTCCCGTGAGCACGCTTACCGAATCGGGAGGCTCGCGCGTCACCGACAAGCCCATAACAGAATCGGACCACTTCACAATATCCTATCTCGACAACTCGTTCGTGATGGAATTCTCACTGCTCAACTTCTCAAACACTGACAATATCATCATAGAATACCGCCTGAACGGTTCGTCGGAATGGATTTCAAACAGTGCCGGACAAAATGCGGTGGTGTTCAACCACCTGGCAAGCGGCACCTACAAGCTGGAAGTGAGAGCCGTAGACAATGGCGTGACATCGCCGGTACAGTTATATACCATCGTGGTCACGCCGCCATGGTACCGCACCACCCTCGCCTACTTCATTTATCTGCTGCTGTTCATGACGGTGGTAGTGCTGGTCATTCTCTACTACAGACGCTACATGAGGCAGCAACTTGACGAAAACAAGATGAAGTTCCTCATTAACGCCACTCACGACATACGCTCACCGCTGACGCTTATCATGTCGCCGCTGCAGAAGATGAGGCGCCGCCAGCTCGATGAGGAGTCGCAAGCCGACCTCGCTGTCATCTGGCGCAACGCCCAAAGAATACTGAACCTCATCAACCAGATTCTCGACGTGCGCAAGATAGACAAGCAGCAAATGCACCTGCACTGCCGCGAGACAGAGATGGAAGACTTCCTGAAACGCATTTTCGAGGTATACGAATACAACGCCAAGGAGCGCGGAATCAATTTCACCCTCACCACACCCGAAACGGCTGACACACTCAACGTGCAGCCCGTCATGGCATGGATAGACCGCACGCAATTCGACAAGGTGGTGTCCAACCTGCTGTCTAACGCGTTCAAATACAGCTTCGACCACGGCGACATCAACATCACGCTGCGTGAAGGTCACGACGAGAATGCAAAGGGATGGCTGCACGATTACATCGAAATCGTAGTTACCGACACTGGAACGGGCCTGCGGGAAGACACCATACAGCACATCTTCGACCGCTTCTATCAGGCCAAGACGTCGAAGGAGAGCCACATAGAAGGCACCGGCATAGGTCTGAACCTGTGCAAGATGATCGTGGACATGCACCACGGAAGCATCACGGCAGCCAACAGGACCGACGGAATAAAGGGAAGCGTATTTACGGTAAGGGTGCCAAAAGGCTGCGACCACTTCGCGGAATCGGAGATAGACAACCGCACGGAACAGCCGGCAACGGTTCACATTAAGCAACAGAAGCAGCCACGCTCGGCATATAAGGTGCTCGTGGTAGACGATGACGAGGAGATAGGACGCTACATAGGCGAGGAACTCGGCGCCTTCTACCACTTCGCGGTGTGCCACAACGGCAAAGACGGACTGCACGAACTGCTTACCAACCACTACGACGTGGTGGTGAGCGACGTGATGATGCCCGAGATGGACGGATTCACCATGCTGCGACTGATAAAGCAGAATGCCAACATCAACCACCTGCCTGTCATCATGCTCACTTCGAAGAGCGACATCAGCAACCGCCTCGAAGGATTGGAGAGAGGAGCAGACGCTTATCTGTCGAAACCGTTCTCAATGGATGAGCTGCACGTCACAATAGACAATCTGATATCTAACCACCTGCGACTGAAAGGCAAGTTCAGCGGCTCGCAGCTGCCCACCGACAAGGTGGAGATGCCGGAGATGAAAGGCAACGACGACCAACTGATGGAGCGGATAATGAAGAGCGTGAACGAACACCTGTCAGACAGCGACTTCAGCGTAGACATACTGTGCGACGAGGTGGGCATAAGCAGGGCGCACCTGCACCGCAAGATGAAGGACATGACAGGCATACCGGTGAGCGAATTCATCAGAAACATACGCCTCGAACAAGGAGCGCGTATGCTGAAAGAGCAGAAGCTGAACATCACACAGGTGGCTTATGCCGTGGGATTCTCAAATCTGGGATATTTCTCAACCGTATTCCGCAAACATTTCGGCATGTCGCCACGCGAATTCATCGACAAGCAGAACTGAACACACAGGAATACT
>CAMTJK010000029.1 GCA_947072805.1 uncultured Prevotella sp. | reverse complement strand
ACGTAACGGCAAACCGATGAAATGGTATTAAATCGCAAAACGCGTAACTCGCTGATTATCAACACCCCCTATTTTAGATGAAAAGCGCTCATTTTCGCGTCGTAGGTTACAAATCGAGGTTTGGATGCCTATTAACACACGTTAAAGTAAAGATTTTTCATAAAAGCAAATAAATGTTATACACATTATATCGCTGTGTTTTTCGTGTGCGTAAAAACTGATTTTCCAATAACCCTTAATGACCTTTAATTTCTTCTGTCCTCAAAGTTCTCTGAAAAGTGATAACATACCATGTAAAATAAGATCATCAGATATTTGGGGGATGTTCATGTTCAATATGGTCGATACAGAAAGGTTACCGTGGTTCCGCTTCATTCATCCGTCGATCTCTGAATACAAGCTTTTCTTCTAGACCTTACTGGTTAATGGATTTCATAAGATAATGTTATTCAGTCTCGCACTTTAAGCAAGTAACGGCACAGTCGCCCTTGTGCGTATAATCTCCTATTTCGAAAGGAATCTTGTTTGCATCCGCTATGCACTGCGAGTTCATTTTGTGCTTAAAATATGCTTTTCCTGTTTCCATATCTAATGATTTTTATTAGGTAAGTAAATCAATTTATGTCTCTCTCCCATTTTCTGAAGGATAGCTATATTATTATTCACGTCAGCCTTCGTATTTTACTCTACTGCTTTCTGAAATATTTCTACCTTGAAATGGTTTACAAACATCCGCGTCATCCTTTTCCCTTCGTCATCTTCTTCAATCGTTTCCAGACTTCGTTTTTGCATACAAAAAATTTCCCTATCGAAGAATTTTAGACTACACAATGACGATTTCAGGAAAATTTAATCATAGACTTATAGGGAATTGTAGCTGCTTGTTATAAGTTTTCGAAAAGACGTATATCAATATACGACTTTCATTAGACACGCTGTTTGGTCTATTTTTGAATTCGTCAAACAAACGTTATTAAGGACATTATCGATTTGCATCATTAATACACATGATGGCATATATAAGAAATGAGGCTGTGTCGTTTGTGAAGTGCACCCCAAAAGTTGGACGAGTTATTCTATACGATTTGAGAAAGAGTTCGGTATTGCACCGGACTCTTTCCATTTAACCGGTTTTTAATTCTTTTATTGTTATAATAATCAATATATTCCTCTAAAGCCTTCATGAAGGCTTCTGTCGATTCAAATTTTTCGGCATAAAGAAGTTCGGACTTCATAATTCCGAAGAAGTTTTCAGCCATTGCGTTGTCAAGACAGTTTCCTTTGCGAGACATGCTTTGTATGATTCCGTGTTCTTCAAGACGTTTACGATAGCCATAATGCTGATATTGCCACCCTTGGTCGGAATGCAGGATAAGACCGTCAAGAGAATCAAAACGCGCAAAAGCTTTGTCAAGCATACCATATACCTGTTCAAGATTTGGAGATCTGGATATATTATATGAGATTATCTCTCCGTTGAACATATCAAGTATGGGCGACAGATACAGCTTTTCAGACCCTATGTTTATTTGTGTCACATCAGTAGTCCATTTGCGATTTGGAGCAGATGCGGCAAAGTCTCGGTTGATAATGTTTGGCGCAATGCGCCCTACTTCTCCTTTGTATGAACGGTAGCGCACTTTGCGGATTTGACTTTTAAGTCCCATCTGCATCATCAGACGATGAACAGTCTTGTGATTAAGAACAACGTCATTGTTGCGCATTTCCGCAGTTACACGGCGGTAACCGTAACGGCCTTTATGATCGTAAAAAATCGATCTAATCATCTCCTTTTCACTCGATATTTATCTTTTGCTTTCAGACGCTTCAAATGATAATAGAATACGGAACGAGACATCTGTCTCAACTCTAAAAGTAAGTCAAGAGGATATTCCGACCTTAGTTCGTTGATGGCTTTTGCCCATTGAGATGTTCCAGGGCTTGCTGTTCCTCAACTAAGGCCTTCACTTTTTTTAGCAGCGCGTTCTCGGCTCTCAGACGCAGATTCTCCGCCTGAAGCCGTTCAAGTTCTGTTTGTGGTTCTTTCTTTTTCGGTCGTGCCATTTGGTCTTTGGGAGGTCGTCCTCGCTTCTTTTCATGATGTAAGCTTTCATATCCCATATGGCGTACCATACTCACCCATCGTTGTAAAGCGGTCTTACCAATGCGATATTCTATCTTTACATGAGCCAAAGGTACGCCTTTTTCTAGAATTAAACGCACAACTTTTTCTTTTAGCGCCGTTGTGGGACGACAATGTGGCTGCTTCTCCAGACCGGAACGACCGTATCTGTCCCACATCCTTACCCATGCCAATATCTGAGTCTCGTTTATATGATACTCTTTTGATAGGCTAGCTATCGCTTCACCTTGTTTGACTCGTTGCACAATGACGAGTCGCTGTTCATAACTGTACTTCATAAAAGCCCCCCCCAAAAGTTTTGTGTCTAACTTTTGGGGGGCAGTTCAAATAGACACAGCCTCATTTCTTATTGGATAAGCGACACTTATATGTGTACACAGGAAATTCAAAAGAAGAGGTAACGGTTGTCTTTGATGTCAGAGCGAAGGAGAAGCTCTGTAAGATAATAGCGTGGACTAACTGCACGGCGCAACTGCTGTGCGGACTGCTTCTCTTCTGCACGTGCATCAAACTTACCCGTGTTCTGCTTCTGTGAGGTAACCTGTAAGAGGTAAGCACCTGCATTACCGCGGATAACACGCGGACAAAGAGTTCCCTGTGCTGTGGCTGTGGCGGCTCCGCTCACAGCAGGCTCACTACTGCGCGTAGCTGCCACATAGGCTGGAGCAGCAAAAGTGACGCCTTGAAGAGTACTAATCTCAGCACCCTTAGCACGAGCATCAGCAATGGAACGTACGCCGGCAAGACGATCGCGCAACTGCTCGAACTTGCGCTCACGGAGAACCTCTGCCTTAACCCGATCGCGAACATCGTCAAGGGTTAGGTGACCTGCTGGATGAATTTTGTCAAGTACAAGGACGAGCAAGTGGTTGTTGTCACCGCACTCATATAAGGGTGATACACTACCAGCTGGGGAGTCGAATACCCACTTCATGGCATCACGAGTGCCGCGAACGCCATATGCCACTTGATGAGCTGAAGTTGAGAGGTTCGGCTGGTCTGTAATGGTATAACCGTAACGTGCAGCGTTGGAGGTTAGACTCTCCGGGGTAGTACTCTCGCTTACAAAGCGACTGAAACGGTTATAAGCGTCCGAATAGGTGCCCTTCGAAAAATCAACAGTGCGTTTCACCACTGCTGCCACATACTTGCTGACATAAGCGCGGCGTGCTGTTACCTGTAAGATAACGTTGCCCTGCGAGAGAGCTATATTCTGCACACCATCATCGGCAGAAACAGTGAGAGCCTCAAGGTAAGCACGACTATCAGCATTTATGTTGGCAGCCTGTTCGTACTGTGAGGAAGTAAGCCACTGTGTCTTGCCCTCCTGACCATAGCGACGTGCAAGGGTCTCGAAGTCAGCTCCTTCACGGAGTGCCGTGGCTATGCTGTCGGCTGTGGCACGTGCCGCCTCAACCGTTGCACCGCCGACCTGTATCTCACGATATTCAACGGAATCTGGCAACTGCGTTTTTGTTATGAGCTTTACCACGTTGAGAGTGTTGTCGTACTGCGTCTCAAAAGGTGTAGAGGTCTCTCCCACAGTCATTGAATCTATACGAGCGGCAATATCGCGAGGAAAGGAGCCTGCAGTAACTGGTATACCCGTAAATGATACAGAGGACTGCGCCCTACGTACGATTTCGGCAGCATCTGCTCCGTCAGCAAGGCTACGCGACACTTTCTGCATGTCCGCGAGGAGCGCATTGCGATCAGCGGCAGAGGCTGTGACCTGAAAATCGACATAGCGTATATCACGTGTCTCGACGGGCTGACGGAACATATCCTTATGAGCATTATACCAATCCTTCAGATCTGCATCGGAGATCTCTATCTTGTCATCAGCAAGGGTGCTGTACGCAAGCGAAGCGAGTTGTAAGCTACGTTCAACAGACTTGTCTGTATATGCTGCCTTGGCAGAAATTGGATTAGAGAGCAAACAATGAGTGAGCAAAGAATGATACTTCTCCATTAGTATCTGTAGGCGAAGGTTCTTCTCTGTGAACTGCCAATAGGTGTAAATACGACGGTATGACTCAGCAAGACGTGGATCCTGTGTGTCGGCATTACGGTATTCGGCAAGGAACCTAGTGAGTTGCGTAACATCGAAGCGTCCCGTCTGCTTGTTCGTAAATGGAGAACCTGCAAGCAACGGATGATTACCCTCCGTAAGCACCGCTTGAAGCTCTTCATCGGTGACGGTAATACCAAGGGCGGCTGTCTCACTATCGAGGATTGTACGAGTGACGAAATCATTCCACACCATATCCTTGATATTGTTCATCTCGTCTTCAGAAAGATTGTCTCTTCCCTCTGTGAGCTTTCTCACTTCTTGATACTCGTCCATAAGTGTCTGAAACTCCTGGACAGTAATTTTCTTTCCTAACACTTCGCCGACCAACTGACGTTTCTCATTACTTGTAGCTTCACAAGAACGGAACATCTCTTCGGCAATGAAAGCAAAGAGGCCAAGTCCTATGATGATGACTAGAAATGCGCCTCTTTTTCTAATAGTTCCTAATGCTGCCATTACTATAACTTGTTTTTTACTATATTGTTTATATTATTATACACTGAAACAGGCACGGTACGAAGATCTGCCCGCATTTAGCGGACAAAATTACAAAAAATAAAGTTATTATCAAGAGAAAACGTAAAAATTTTGGGGCTATGATAAGACTTTAAGCCTTACAACCTCTATTTTTGTCATCGTACTCTTGATTATCTTGAACTCGTACTTGCCAATGAGCACCACCTCATTGAGCTTTGGGAAAGAGCGGTAGGCATGCAAGATGAGACCGCCGAGAGTAATATAGGCATCGTTGTTCTCGGGTAGGTCAAGGGCAAACATAGCATTTACTTTCTCCATCTCCAACCGGGCAGAGAGCAGATACTCGCCTGGAGCGGTTCTTGTGGCTATGTAAGGATTGCTATCATGCTCATCCTCAATGTCGCCGAAGATGTCTTCGACGATATCCTCAAGAGAAACAAGTCCACAAGTGCCGCCAAACTCATCAACCACCACTCCAAGACTCTTATGCTGACGGAGAAACATCTGCATGAGTTTGCCTGCCGCCATGATTTCAGGTACATAGGGCATAGTGCGTATGTGACTCTTCCAATCACGAGGATTTCGGAACATTTCAGAGGAGTGAATGTAGCCCACAATGTGATCAATATCACCTCGGTAGACTATGATCTTGGAGAAACCGCTTTCTATAAATCTACTCATAAGCTCATCGAGAGAACAGGCTTCTATGTCAACACCCTCTATCTCTGTGCGGGGCACCATGCAATCACGTACCTTTGTGTCGGAGAAGTCAAGAACATTGTGAAAAATCTTAACTTCATCGTCTATCTCTGCATCTGAGGGGGCCGAGTCAATACTGCTCTGTACGAGGTAGTCGAGATCAGTCTTAGTAAACTCCCTACCCTCACGTTCATGAGGCATGCTCACGCCGAAAAGACGCAAAAGGACACGTGACAAGATAGTAGAAAAGCGCGACAAGGGAAATAAGATAATGTAGAATAATAGTGCCGGAATAGCAAAGACACGCATAAGCGTGTTGGGATTACTCTTAAAAACAGTCTTGGGCAAAAACTCACCAGTGAAAAGCACCACTATTGTAGAGCACACTGTATCTGCTATGACACGCTCGCCGTCACCTAGAGGACGAAACAAGGTAGCATCGAAGAGTTGTGCAAAAAGAATACCGTACACAACAAGGGCAATATTGTTGCCCACAAGCATAGTACTAACAAAACAGTTGGGATGGCGGTAGAAAAGTCCAATAGCTCGCTGCGTGATGCCACTGCCCGAACGGTCCATCTCCGCGAGCAAACGATTGCTTGACACAAAAGCAATCTCCATACCCGAAAAAAAAGCCGAAGCAATCATCGTAACTATCAGTCCTATAATAATCTGTGTCATGGGCTAAGGATTGTTGGTGTTAGATGAAGATGAGGAGGCACGAGGCTTGGCTGCAGGACGGAGCGGCAGAATGCTGTCTGTCACAAGAGGAGTGCCTGGAGCGGTGCGTATGGTATCAGAATATGGTGGAGAGATAACAGACGATGATGGAGATGTGTCGGTATCCATAGACGACTTGAGGAATGAGCCAACGGAATTGGAGACATAATATTGTGTCATACTCTCGTTGCTGCGGAAATATGTGCCACGAATAGTGCGTTCAGAAGTAATTAGCCTTGAGAGTTTATGAGAATATAGTTCATGACGTCTGCCGTCCCAGTAGAGCTCTTCACTACGGAAACGTACTCCACTGACATTTCTCACACGTACCCTACCACGCAACTCCCAGAGTTTGAGCTGATCATAATACCAGGCGGTGTCTGCCTGCACGTACGCCTGAACACGAAACTGCTCGTCAAACTGTTCAAAAAAAACACCCTTGAGGAATGTCCAACGAGATGGCGTTCTAACTGTATTTACATCCCAACGTTCAGTTACGATACGATACTTTATCACGCCCGAGTCTGATACAAGGGTGTTCACGCCATAACTTATCATCACAGAGACAGAATCACGGTCGTGGATAGCGGGCGCGATATGCTCTTTCTCTTCCGTACACGAAGTAATGGAGAGGAGAAAAAAGAAAGGTAAAAAGAGAAAGGCTACTGCCGTGCGTATCATAGGCTCACTCTACTTTCCACTTCATGAACCAACGTTCGTTGAATGTAATGCCAACATTAAGGCGGAAGGTGTTTTCGGTTATGAGGCCCGGTGCCGAGACACGCACCCACTGACCACTAACGTTGAGCATGGAACGGTTGTTATAATGATTTACTATCGGGATGCCGAAACCGGCACTGATAGATACCTCCTTGGAGCCATCCTGGCCATTTACTTTAACATATGGTGTAGTGTAGGATGCGCCAAGACGGTAGTGTATCCTATCAAAAAAGCGAGTGCTCATGATATTAGGCACATACTCACCTCCTAACGTAATGCGGTGACGGTCAGCTAACAAATCCCTCTTCTTGACAAAAGCACCCGTTCTGTCATCCATCTCAGGAAAGTCAAGAGAGCCCCACTTCTGCAACGTATAGTCAGCGCCAACAGTGAGTATTCTTCCATAGCTGTAAGCCGCACCCAAACCGAAAGTATGGGGAACGGAAAGAGCGTCACTAAGCACAAGGGACTGTTCCTCGACAACCGCCGTCTGCGAATTGGTACTCGTGGTACGAGCCTCTACGTCTGCCTTGAGATTATGGCCCATGCCGTAAGTAGCGCCTACCACAAGGGTACTAGCAGAGGACAGAATCTGTTGCCACTGAACACCGAAATCGACCTTGTAGTTATTAACGTGGGAAATGTAGCTCTTGACAATGGTGTTCACATAGCCGTCACTACTTGCTATGGAGATGGAGCGGTCATAATTTCCCCAAAAGTAAGAAACGTTGGCTCCTATAGAAAGGCAACTTATAGGCTGCCAGCCTAGTCCCAAAAAAGCCTGATGGAAGCCACCGGTACCTTTGTGCGATTCTGTGGAAACTATGGAGGATGAGCCTACTGATGTTGTGTTGGAGTAGCTGTACTCCACATTGGAGAATGGGATGACACCGAATCCAAGACCGAGATGAGGCATGATCCGGAATGAACCTACAGCATACTCAAAATCAGCATTACGGGCATTGAGTTTTCTGCCATTCTCATTGAAATTGGTCACCTGACCGTATAGTCCTACATCAAAAATCATGGTCAGTGAATCGACCGCCGAGTAAGAGGCAGGGTTAAGATAATTTACAACCGTACCCTTGCGCAAGCCCAACGCTAAGCCACCCATACCGTGATTGAAACCCTGAGACTGCTCTGACAACAATCCTAAACCATACTGACTGTAAGGAGAGTTAGTGCCTGTCTGTGCATGGATATCATAGCAGAGAGAGAAGAGCACTAAACCTAAAAATGACAAAATTATTCTACTTTTCATTCAATTTCTGTACTTCATTGTCATCCAACAACGATTCATTATTATATGACAGTGATTCATTATAAAGAAGTATACGGTTAAGTCCCTCTGGGACGATAAACTTGTCTGCAAAGATGCGTTTTTTTTCCGAGATGTCCAAATCTAGGGAAATGCCACCCGTTAAATAAACAAAAAGGTCTGGATATTTTTTTAAAAAATCACCTACATAACCCTCTACCTCACGCCTCACGCCGTTCATCACGCCACTTCTTATGGCTGTCTCGGTAGTGATTCCCAACTGAGGCGTATTGCCCTTGCGATTCACAAGAGGCAGAGAGTCAGTAAAAACATTTAGGGCCTTTAGTCTAACCGTCGGTCCTGGAGAGATATTACCACCAAGATATTCGCCAGAAGAGGTAATGAAATCATAAGTGATACACGTACCTACATCGATGACCAAAACGTCATGACCCAGTTGCTTGAAAAAAGCGCCAACCACTGCTGCAAGTCTGTCGGTGCCCAACGCCGACGGTGGAGAGTAGCAGTTGCGAATAGGGATAGGGGTAACTCCCGAAACTAACTGCATCATAGGAAAAGGCAAACGTATAATGGCCTTGCGAAAATCAGAGGAAAGCCTCACTACAGTAGAATATATGCCAGAAGTAAAGGAATATCTACGTACAAAGGCATCAAGCTTATACAACTCGCCGGCATCCATCCGCATCTCCTCAACGGGCGAAATACCGTCAAAAGCAACCAGCTTCGTACAAGTATTACCAATGTCTATCGTTAGTCTCATCTGTAGTTTTCTTTTATGGGGTGCAAAATTATTGAAAAAAATTGATATAATAGCACTGAAAGTAGAAAAAAGAAAGTAATTTTGCATCGTGAAACATATAGAGGTATATTTAAAAGGCATAATAGTAGGTATTATAATATGGGCTACTGCCAGCGGCTCAAAGGTATTCGCACAAGGCGAAACATTCAAAGCGGAAGACGCTGTTACCGTCAGCCTGCTCACATGCGCACCTCATCAGGAAATATACAGTCTTTATGGGCATACCGCCATACGCTACAAGAACATTAAGACAGGGGAGGATTGGGCATTCAATTATGGGGTTTTCAATTTCAACAAACCTTTTTTTATAATACGATTCACCCTGGGAAAAACAGACTACGAACTCGGCGTGGTTCCATTCTCTATATTCAAAAAAGAATATAGGAAATACGGGAGCCAGGTGATAGAACAAGTATTGAACCTAACGGCAGAAGAAAAAGAATTCCTTTACAACGCATTGAAACACAACTGTCTGCCAGAAAACAGGACTTACAGATACAATTTTTTATATGACAACTGTACGACAAGGGCAAGGGATATCATAGAAAAATGCGTAAACGGCAGGATAATATATGCAGACAATAGCTATCTGACAACATATAGGGACATTATACACTCCTTTACCAAAAGACATCCATGGGCTGCTTTCGGCAACGACCTATGTCTCGGCATGAAAGCAGACAATAAAACAACACAACGTGAACAGCAGTTCATACCAGAATTCCTCATGCACGATTTCGACAGAGCACAGATATACACAACAGAAGGAGCGTACCGTCCACTTGTCAAGGAACGTAATATTGTGGTGATGCCAGGGGTACAGACAATCAATAGGGATTTTCCACTGACACCACTACAGATCGCCACAGCAATGCTTGCTATCACATTCTCTGTGACATTGATGGAGTATAGAAGGAAAAGAACCTTTAAGATATTTGACATTACACTAATGATGCTACAAGGTTTGGCGGGAATTGTGATGGCATTACTTTTCTTTTCAGAACATCCCACAACAAGCGCAAACCTGCAACTTTTGCTATTAAACCCCATGCCTCTATTCTTCATACCCTCTGTAATAAAAGGCGAAAAGAACACGTATTGGACCATTACAATCGTACTTGCGACAATATTCCTCATCGGAGCTACATTCCAAGACTATGCCGAGGGTATGGAACTGCTGGCAATAATACTAATGACGAGATGCATCATACACCGATACATGACATATGAAACGAAAAAAAAGAAATGAGATATAAATACATATCACTTACACTGCTCTCTATCATCGCCATAAGCGGAAATGCACAGGAGCAGACAATAAGAACGGCACCAAAACTGGTCGTAAACATAACTATTGACCAGCTACGAAGCGACTACCTCGAAGCTTTCGCACCACTATACGGCAATGACGGTTTCAGATATCTCATGGACAACAGTATCGTATATACTAATGCCATCTACCCTTTCTCACCCATCGACAGAGCCTCCGCCATAGCATCTATCAATACCGGTACTACACCTTATTATAATAGTATAGTGGGTAGCAGATGGTTGGACAAGGAAACATTAAGACCTGTATTCTGTGTCGATGACGAGAAACACTCAGGATATCTAACCAACGAAAAGTCATCGCCACGCAATCTAAACACCTCTACACTAGGAGACGAACTGAAAGTAGCCACTAAGGGAAAAGCCATAGTATATTCCATCGCTCCATTCAGAGACGCAGCCATATTGGCTGCCGGACATGCTGCCGATGGTGCTATATGGATAGACGACAACACGGGAAGATGGTGTTCGTCGGAATATTATATAAATGCCTCATCCTCGTGGCTGCAAGCATTCAACAGCATATATGCACTTTCCAACACAGTGGAAAAAACGGTATGGGAGCCTGCCAACCAATTGTCTGGAAACTTCAGCTACTTCATGACAGGAGGTATGGTGAAGCCTTTTAGGCATACATTTACCGGACCACGACGATACAGAGAGTATAAAGCAAGCGGAATGGTAAACGAGAGCATAACATCGTTTGCCCTGCAGTGCATTAATAGCAATGCGATGGGAAGTGATAACATAACCGACTGTCTAAACATAACCTACTACGCCGGAACATATGACCACAAAGACCTGACTGAATGTCAGATGGAACTTCAGGACACATACGTACGGCTGGACGAGGAGTTAGGAAAGCTCATTAGAATAATTGAGCGAAAAATCGGACAGGGAAAGGTCCTATTCGTAATAACAAGCACTGGATATTGTGATGAGGAAAACACAGACTATTCGAAATACAAAATACCGGCTGGCTCATTTTACATAAATAGGACAGCCAACCTGCTCAATATGTATTTCGGGGCTATCTGGGGGCAGGGAAAGTACATAGAGACATGCTTCGGACCACAGATGTTCCTCAACCATAAGCTGTTCGAACAGAAGCAGATAAGTTTCACCGACGCGACCAAACGCGCACAGGAATTTCTACTGCAGATATCAGGAGTAAGGAACGTATACACCTCACTACAACTACTCTCTGGAAACAACCAACAAATATATAAGATACGCAACGGCTTTCATCCGGAAAGAAACGGCGATATACTTATAGAAGTAACTCCTGGATGGCATCTTATCAACGAAGATAATACGGAAGACCAACTCTACAGGGCATCCTATACACAATTTCCCATCATAATATACGGTACAGGAAATAAAGCTGAACAAATAAGCACACCTGTATCCATAGACCGTATTGCGCCAACAGTAGCAAAAGTAATAAGAATACGTGCACCGAACGCCTGCTCTTCTGAACCTTTATTCTAATTTTTACATTCTACAATAGGTATTTCCCTATGATTATATATTCAATAAAAAAGTAACAAATAAAGCAAAACGATATGAATTTCAGTAAAATATTAAAATCATTGTTTGGCGACAAGTCGTCAAGAGACATGAAGCTCATACAGCCATTGGTAGAAAAGGTTAAGGCTGTATATCCTGTCGTCGAAAAACTTGACAACGATCAGCTACGTTCACGAACCTCAGAGATAAGACAACAGGTACAGGATTCCGCCAAAAGTCAGAAAGAAAAGATTGCAGAACTTAAGGCCAAGATAGAAGATACTCCCATTGATGAACGTGAGGCTATATTCAATCAAATAGACAAACTAGAAAAGGAAGTGCTTGATATATATGAGAACGCACTCAACGAGGTAATGCCCGAGGTTTTCTCTATTGTCAAGGAGACGGCAAGAAGATTTGCTGAGAATGAAGAGACAGTTGTTACGGCAACGGACTTCGATAGGGAGCTGGCTGCTGACCCACGAAAGGATTTCATAACGATAGACGGTGACAAAGCCATATACCACAATCATTGGACGGCAGGCGGCAATGATCTGAAATGGGAAATGATACATTACGACGTACAATTATTCGGAGGTGTTGTACTGCACCAAGGAAAAATAGCCGAAATGGCAACAGGTGAAGGAAAAACCCTCGTCGCCACTTTACCGGTCTTCCTAAACGCATTGACAGGTAACGGAGTACACGTCGTGACTGTAAATGATTATCTCGCAAAACGTGATTCCGAGTGGATGGGACCCCTGTACGAATTTCATGGGCTGTCGGTGGACTGTATAGACAAGCACCAGCCAAACTCTGCCGCACGCCGAAAAGCATATCAGGCAGACATTACGTTCGGAACCAATAACGAATTCGGCTTTGACTACCTACGCGACAACATGGCCGTCTCACCAGATGACCTCGTACAGAGAGCACACAATTACGCCATTGTAGATGAGGTAGACTCGGTGCTGATAGACGATGCACGTACACCCCTCATCATCTCGGGTCCCGTACCCAAAGGCGATGTGCAGATGTTCGAAGAATACCAACCGCTCGTAGAAAGCCTTGTCGAAGTACAGCGCAAACTCGCAACACAATATCTCGCAGATGCCAAACAGAAAATAAGCGAAGGACGTACAAACAATGACCAAAAACTTATCGACGAAGGATTCTTGTCACTGTACCGCTCACACAAGGCTCTGCCAAAGAACAAACCTCTCATCAAGTATCTTTCAGAAGAAGGCATTAAGACCGGCATGCTCAAGACAGAGGAAATGTACATGGAAAACAACAACAGACGCATGCCAGAAGCCGTTGCACCACTGTATTTTGTCGTTGATGAAAAACTTAACTCCTGCGATCTGACAGACAAAGGTACCGAGTGGCTTGCGAAAAAAGTAAACGACAACAGCCTCTTTGTCCTACCTGACATTGCTTCACAGTTATCGGAACTAGAAACAATGACAGGAATTAGTGATCAGGAACGTCTTGACAAAAAAGATGAAATGCTCAATCACTATGCCGTACAGAGTGAGCGAGTACACACACTACAACAGCTCCTCAAGGCATATACAATGTTCAACAAGGACGACGAATATGTTGTTATTGACGGCGAGGTGAAAATAGTAGACGAACAGACCGGACGTATAATGGAAGGACGCAGATGGAGCGACGGACTGCACCAGGCCGTAGAAGCAAAAGAGCATGTCAAGGTAGAAGCAGCCACACAAACATTTGCCACAATTACTTTGCAAAACTATTTCCGCATGTACCATAAACTGGCGGGAATGACAGGAACAGCCTCCACAGAGTCTGGTGAGTTCTGGGACATTTATAAACTTGATGTCGTTGAAATACCAACAAACCGCCCTATCCAAAGACGAGACATGGATGACCGCGTCTACAAGACTGCACGCGAGAAATACAATGCCGTCATTGACGAAATAGAGGCAATGAGAAACAGTGGCAGACCAACCCTCGTGGGAACGACATCAGTGGAAATATCGGAACTTCTTTCCAAAATGCTCAACATGAGAAAAATACCTCATCAGGTACTCAATGCCAAACTGCATCAGAAAGAAGCAGATATCGTAGCCCTGGCTGGACAGAGCACGAAAGGTAATATATGGAGTGTCAATGGCCGGAAATTCAGTGACAAGGCACAAGCCAATGCCTACGCAACAAGTCTGGGGAACGAGGTCGATATTATAGAAGAAGAACTACAACTTGGTGCTGTTACCATCGCAACAAACATGGCTGGTCGTGGCACTGACATTAAGCTCTCGCCAGAAGTTAAGTCAGCAGGCGGTCTTGCCATCATAGGCACAGAACGACACGAAAGCCGCCGTGTAGACCGACAGTTAAGAGGACGTGCCGGACGTCAGGGCGACCCGGGCTCATCTGTATTCTACGTCTCGCTCGAAGACAAGCTCATGCGTCTCTTTGCCTCTGACCGTCTTGCACACATCATGGACAAGTTGGGATTCCAGGAAGGTGAACGCCTGGAACACAGCATGATATCACACAGCATCGAAAAGGCACAGAAAAAGGTTGAAGAGAACAACTTCGGCATCCGCAAACGCTTGTTGGAATATGATGACGTGATGAACAAGCAGCGCACTGTAGTCTACGAAAAACGCCGTCATGCACTCATGGGAGAACGAATAGGCATGGATATCACAAATATCATCTGGGACAGAATTGTAAACATCATCGAGACAAACGACTATGAAGGATGCAAAGAGGAGTTCCTCCACTTATTCTCCATGGAAGTGCCGTTTACTGCTGAACAGTTCATAAATGAGAACCACGACAACCTTGCAGAGAGCTCATTCCAGACTGCCATCGCCTCATTTAAGCGCAGAACAGAGCGAATACAATCCGTTGCCTCTCCTATTATAAAGAAAGTATATGAAGAGCAGGGAGCCATCTATGAACGTATCATGGTACCCATCACAGACGGAAAGAAGATGTACAACATCCCATGCAACTTGAAAGAAGCATACGACAGCGACTGTAAGACTATCGTAACACAGTTTGAAAAGATGATATTACTTCACATCATCGATGATTGCTGGAAAGAGAATCTACGGGAGCTCGACGAACTGAAGCACAGTGTTCAGAATGCATCATACGAGCAGAAAGATCCCTTGCTTATCTTCAAGCTGGAAAGCGTAAAGTTGTTCGACGGAATGGTAAACGCTATGAACAACCGTATCGTAAGCATACTGATGCGCAGCGCAATACCCGAAATGCAGCAGGAGACTGTACAGGAAGCTGCACCAGAACCGCATCTGAACCGTCCACACTACACGGAAAGCAAGCAGAACCTTAACGAAGAACAGCTATCCGATCCCAACCAGGCAGCAGCAGCCGCACAAGATACAAGAGCAAGGCAGCAGCAACGCGCTCCCATCGTAAAGGACAAGCTTCCCGGTCGTAACGATCCATGCCCATGTGGAAGCGGAAAGAAATTCAAGAACTGTCATGGCAGAGGCCTCGTATGAGAAGGCCTATCATATGACAAAGCGTTTGGAACAGCAACATATAGAAATGCGTTCCAAACGCTTTTTCTTTCCCATATCATTAGTACAGAGAAGAATATTCATCATCATTATCAGGTATATTGCCAACATTAATTAGGAAAAAGGATTCGCTTTGAAATTAAAAGCAGTATCTTTGCAGCATTACGTAATAAGATGACGCTGTAAAGCAGGGCGTCAGGCGACACAAAAGGCATAATAAAGTTAGGAAGAAAGCAATAAAGAAATGAAGCTATCTGAATTACGCACAGGAGAGAAAGGGGTTATAGTAAAAGTGCTGGGGCATGGTGGTTTCCGCAAACGCATAGTGGAAATGGGCTTTGTGAAAGGTAAAATCGTGGAAGTGTTGCTCAACGCTCCGCTACAGGACCCTGTGAAATATAAGATAATGGGATACGAGGTCTCGCTGAGACATGATGAAGCTGCCATGATTGAGATTATCTCAACAGAAGAAGCAGCCCATTTGAAACAAGACGACCTTTATGCGTCACAATCAGGAAACATCATAACAAACGATGACACATGCAACGTAACTTTAAGTGATATGCAACTACGCGAAGTCGCCATGAAAAAAAGACGAACAATCAACGTTGCGCTAGTAGGTAATCCCAACTGCGGAAAAACTTCACTCTTCAACTTTGCATCAGGGGCACACGAGCGCGTCGGGAACTACTCGGGAGTGACGGTTGATGCAAAGGTCGGGCACACTTCATTTGAAGGATATGAGTTTAACCTTGTTGATCTTCCTGGCACCTATTCGCTTTCTGCCTACAGTCCCGAAGAGCTGTATGTGAGAAAACAGATAATAGAGAAGACTCCAGACATTGTGATAAACGTTATTGACGCAAGCAATATAGAACGTAATCTATATCTTACGACGCAACTTGTAGACATGCACTTGAGAATGGTTTGCGCTCTAAATATGTTTGACGAGTTTGAAGAACGCGGTGACAAGCTCGACTATCATAAATTAGGGCAACTTTTCGGCGTACCAATGGTGCCTACTGTCTTCAAGACAGGAAAAGGCGTTGATATGCTTTTCCACATTATTATAAATATGTATGAGGGTGTGGACTTCATCGACAAGAAAGGCAATATCAATCCGGAAGTGGCTGCCGATATACAGAACTGGCACGAAACTTATGGTTCTGATATTGGCACGGAGCACAGCGAAGATTTTGCCCACGGTGACAAGCCGAACAACAGCGTTTACCGTCATATACACCTGAACCACGGTAACAGAATAGAAGCTGCCATTGAAGCCATAAAGACAGAGCTGCAAAAGGACACCCATATAAGACACAAATATTCAACAAGATATTTGTCAATAAAACTGCTCGAGATGGACAGCGACACAGAACATCTCGTGAGAAAACTTCCCAACGGCAACAAGATTATCGACGTAAGAGACCGTGAGTCATCCAAAATAAAGGAGGAGACGCAGGAAGATAGCGAAACGGCAATAATGGATGCCAAATATGGTTTCATACATGGCGCTTTGCAGGAAGCAGGATTTGAAGCCGGTAAGAAGCAGGACACTTATCAGGTTACGCACGTCATAGACAGCGTGATAACAAACAAGTATGTAGGTTTCCCGCTCTTCTTTCTATTCCTTTATGCCATGTTCCAAGTTACATTTTCCATAGGCCAATACCCTATGGACTGGATTGAATATGGTGTAGAAGCCCTTGGTGCCTGCATAAGTGCTTCCCTACCCGACGGTCCTCTGAAAGACATGCTGGTAGACGGAGTTATTGGCGGTGTAGGGGCTGTTATTGTTTTTCTACCGCAGATACTTATTCTATATGCTTTCATATCGTTCATGGAAGACTCCGGATATATGGCACGTGCGGCATTCATCATGGACAAACTCATGCACAAGATGGGGCTTCACGGCAAATCGTTCATTCCCCTCATTATGGGTTTCGGCTGTAATGTGCCGGCTGTGATGGCAACACGAACGATAGAAAGCAGACGCTCACGACTTATCACTATGCTCATACTACCGATGATGAGCTGTTCGGCACGACTGCCTATATATATAATGATAACAGGGACATTTTTTGCTGTGGAATATCAGAGCTTTATTATGATCTCCCTATATGCCATAGGCATTATCCTGGCCGTCATAATAAGCAGAATTTTCAGCAAATGGCTCGTAAGGGGTGAAGACACGCCATTCGTAATGGAACTTCCCCCCTATCGTTTCCCCACCACCAAGGCTATATTCCGTCACACATGGGAGAAAGGCAAACAGTATCTGAAGAAGATGGGTGGCATTATTCTTGTAGCAAGCATCATAGTATGGGCATTAGGCTACTTCCCGCACGACGAAAGCCTTAGCAAGCAGGAACAGCAAGAGAACAGCTATATAGGAACTATCGGCAAAGCTATAGAACCCATATTTATCATGCAGGGATTTGACTGGAAACTCGACATGGGACTTGTGGCGGGGATCGGTGCCAAAGAGATCGTTGCATCTACCCTTGGTGTTCTATACAGCGGAGACGAAAAGATGGATGATGAGCCTTCTACCGGAAATGCAGGGAAATACACTACTCTCTACGAGAAAATGTCTGCTGATGGCATTACACCTCTTATCGCATTCTGTTATCTGCTTTTTGTTCTGATTTACTTCCCGTGTATTGCCACCATAGCAGCAATAAAAAACGAATGCGGCTCATGGAAATGGGCAGTCTTTGCCGCCGTATACACCACAGCCCTTGCATGGCTTATATCAGCACTGGTGTATCAAACAGGTAAATTGTTTATGTAAACCAGACATCAGAAATGTTTAAAATATCACGGTCAATTGGTATTTATGTTTAGCAAATAGCAATAATTAGATTTACGCTTTCTTTTTGCATATAAATTGTTCCTTGTCTATATGGCATAAGTTATCACCTTCAACTGTCATACAGCATTGAGAAATTGTGGCAGAATAGGTTGGTGTGTCCGCCAATTGATTTTCATTGGTTTATCGTCCTTTGAACAGATGTAATCAACAAGACCAAAGCAGATGAATGGGCATGTGTTACCAAAGCCGTCCTTTTTGTTTTCACGGACAAAGAGCAGGAACTTCTTGCCATTCTTTTTCTGTTCGACGAATCTCTTGCCTTTACCCTGATGGGAATCGGTATTCTTCGACTCCCAACGAAACTCGTTCTCGCTGACAACATAGTCGTTGTACATTGTTTCTGCAGAGAAATCTTTATCAGACTTGTTCAACGTAACAAAGAACAGTTCTGTATTCAATTCCTCTATGTTGAATGCCCCTGCCACCGAACCTTGCATCTTCTTATCGGCTGTCTGTCGCTTGAAAATTGTAAACACTTCCTCGCGAGTGTAGCAACCATATTGCTCAAGACTCACGGGCATTCCTTCACCCACAGAGAATGTCCTGGTTTCGAGATTGGCAAGCAAATAATCTGTTAGTTCAAGTATTTCAGAAATAAACGCAGGATAATCAGCCAAATAATGCATAGCCTCACTAATGCTCTTCACACCAACACTGCTTATCTTATCGGTAAAAAGTGCATAATAAAGCATTACAGCAAAT
>CAMTJK010000028.1 GCA_947072805.1 uncultured Prevotella sp. | reverse complement strand
CCATCATCGAAGCCGTTGCAATCAGGCACACAGATAGACTAAGCTGACATGAAAAGTAAAGACAGCATTCGCGATGAAACCTTTTCGCGGTCCAATGACCATTTGAGGTTAGAGTAATGATTCGCTGAACAGTAACAATCGATTTCGTTATTAACAAAACAACAAAAAGATTGTTTAAAAACGCCAAAACATACGATATTATAGTGCTTTTAGTATTATTTTTGCAGCACATCTGTAGAAGGCAGTCCTGCTACCGAGGCAATCAGTGGAGCATTCCGGGACAGCCGCCGCATTACAGAGACAAAAAAAATACAAACAAGACATCAAAATTTATAGCATTATGACAACAAGCATCGTTATTCTGGTGGTTATTGCACTCCTTGTTATATGGTGCATAAGCCTGTACAACACCCTCGTAAAATTACGCAACAACCGTGACAACGCCTTTGCCAACATCGACGTGCAGCTGAAGCAGCGCCACGACCTCATCCCCCAGCTCGTGGCAACGGTGAAAGGCTATGCCACACACGAGAAGGAACTGCTCGAACGTGTCACCGAGGCACGCGCCAAAGCCATGGCATGCACCACAACAAGCAGCAAGGTGGAGGCAGAAAACGTGCTCTCGCAAGCCCTCTCCGGACTGCGCGTGTCGCTGGAAGCATATCCCGACCTGAAGGCCAACCAGAACTTCATGCAGCTGCAGGGCGAAATATCGGACATAGAGAACAAGCTCGCCGCATCGCGCCGCTTCTTCAACTCCACAACAAAAGAGTATAACAACTCCGTGCAGACATTCCCATCGAACATCATTGCACGTATGTTCGGCTTCACACAGCAACCCATGTTCGACATACCGATAGCCGATCGCGCCGAAATGGACAAAGCACCCGAAATAAAATTCTGATTACATGACACATAAGGCGGATGCGGCATCAACACCACATCCGCCCATTCAACCCTGCAAACCTATGAAATATGTTGGAATGTACACCCAGATACGCCGCAACAACATGATGAGCGTACTGCTGCTCATGATGTTTCCGCTCATACTGCTCGGCACCATCTGGATATTCCTTGCACTGGTAAACTACTTCGGCACGTACTATTACGACGCCTACGGCAATATGGTGAACGTGTTCAACGCCGATATAGTGAACGCCTACTTCATAACCACCGTGCCATGGGTGGTGGGAGGTGTGGGCGTGTGGTTTCTCATAGCCTACTTCGCCAATACCGCGATGATAAAGCAAGCCACGGGCGCACGCACGCTTGAACGCCGCGATAACCCACGTGTGTACAATATCGTGGAGAACCTCTGCATGACGTGCGGAATGGACATGCCCAAGATAAACGTGATAGACGACCCACAGCTCAACGCCTTTGCCAGCGGCATAGACAAGGGCAGCTATACCGTGACCGTAACCATCGGACTGCTGCGTCTGCTCAACGACGACGAGCTGGCAGGAGTGATAGCCCACGAGCTTACACACATACGCAACCGCGACACACGTCTGCTTGTGGTGAGCATCATCTTTGTGGGCATAATATCTGCCATAATGAGCATAGTGCTGCGCATGATGTACCATGCCATGTGGTTCGGAGGCGGCAGCCGGCGCGACGACGAGAAAGGCAACGGCCTCAGCATGGTGGCGGTGATGCTCATTGGCGTGGCATGCAGCGCCGTGGCATACTTCTTCACCCTGCTCACACGCTTCGCCATCTCGCGCAAACGCGAATATATGGCAGATGCCGGCGGAGCCGAACTGTGCGGCAATCCGCTTGCACTCGCATCCGCCCTGCGCAAGATTTCGGGCGACCCGGGACTCGGAAACGTGGGACGCGACGACATAGCACAGATGTATATCATACATCCGCAAAGCTTCTCGTCGGGCATGATGAACTTCGTGAACTCACTGTTCAGCACGCACCCCTCAACCGAGAGCCGCATACGTATGCTCGAACAGTTCTGACGGCAAAAGCCTACATTTTTTATACGAATGGGCAATATACAATATATAATGATATATTTGGGTTAAAAAGCCCTCATCCAAAGACCGTTACAACGCGCATTAGTATAAAAGATATAAAAAAAGCAGCCGTTTTTTGTGCTAAAGTATAAAATATCTTACCTTTGCTGTGCCAACATCATTATTGCACGGCAAAGGTAAGACTATTTAATTAAAACAATTATGCAATCTGACTACACCATCATGAAAATGAAGCATAGTTTTCATTTCCTTTCACTTGTAGTGCTCTTTGTGCTCGTTGCGCTCTCGTCAAGGGCGGAAGGCACGGGAACAAAGGCAGACCCATACGTGTTTGAGAACGGAGCAACCTATAACGCACCTGCCAACAAAGGCTTCTACGGCAAGTTTACGGCACCCTCGGACGGCATATTCGCCCTGTCGAACGTAAACTATGCCCTGTATACCGACGAGACCTTCGACACCATCGACGAGACGGTGATACCCGACTTCAACGGCAACTACGAGAACAAACAGTGGTCGTTTGCGTGCAGGGCAGGGCAGACCTATTATATAGGCAACAACTTTGTGATGGACGCCACCACCTTTACCGTATCGTTCAACGAACAAGTAATACCCGTGGAAATCGTCAGCATAACGCCGCAGCCGGGAAGCACATTCGACGCCGCACGCGGCATTCTGACACTGCTCTTCAGCGAGAACGTGTATGTGAGTTCGTGTACGGTGACCGCCGGAACAGCCTCCGCCGGAGTGGCTGTAAACATAAGCGGCGCCTATGCCACGGTAGACGTGAAGAACACCCTCAACACCTTCTATGAGAACGGCACGCTGAAGGAAGGCGACAACATTACATTCTTATTTACCGGAGTGGCACCCCTGGCAGACAAGACCAACCTGTACAACGGAACGGGAGAGGTGACCGTGACTTTCAAGGCAGGTGCGAAGCCATTGCGCCTCGTCTCGACGACAAACCTGTCCGTCAGCGACAAGCCCGTAAGCAAATTCTATTCCTACTATATGAGCAACGACGAGACGGCTGTGGTGACGCTTACGTTCAGCGACGACGTAAACTTCACTCCCGACTACTGTCCGCAAGCCACCCTAAGCTACGGCTCCATGGAGAGTGTGGCTGACGGCGAATACTACGCTGAACCGCTCGAGGTGGTGGCTCTGGACAGCAAGACCATTCAGATAGACTTCAGAGGCAAGCTGCGCCGCCATCAGGACATGCTCACCACAGAGGTGCCAGACTCCGTTATGCTGCTCACCATCAACCATATCTACGACAAGGCTGGAAATCCGGCATATTCGGCAGGCCTGGGAACGGTGGGTTCATACTTCTTTGACTTCGAGTACGTGCAGACATCATATATAGTAGACACCGACTGGGAACTCTCGGGAAGCGCCGCAGCCATAGGACAGAACACGACGGCAGTGAGCCTGTGGATTAACGAAGAAGGCAAGAAGATGAATTTTGACGGCGCACGCTTCGAATATGTGAGCGGCGGTGAAGCGAAAGAGATTGACGTGCCCATGAGCAACATCACCGTTGTTGCCGACGGCACCGAACGCACCATAGATATACCCATGCCCGACATTGCCATCGACGAGTCTACAACGGTAACGGTAAGTCTCACCAACGTGGAACGCCCCGACGGCATAACCACCGACATAGACGAGAATGCCATGCAGAAGTTTACGGCAACATTCCCGTCTGCCGGACGCACGGCAATAGACGGTCCCGTCACTGCAGCAACCTTCGCAGAGAAGATAACTGTCTACTCCATAAGCGGCACATGCCTGCTGCGCAATGCCGAGGTGAGCTCGCTCGCATCGCTCGGCAGAGGACTGTACATAGTAAATGGCAAGAAACTGATAATAAGATAAAATCACCGATAACATAATTATGACTTACAGAACACGAAAACTGCTACTCAGCGGACTATTCGCTCTGTTCGCCGGCGCTGCCGGCGCACAGGAAGCGGCAGCCCCCACCATTTTCTCTTACGACTTCAGCGACAACACCTGCATACGCAACCTGTCGGACAACGGAGACTGGGCGGTGTCTTTCGGTACAAGTACCACCGACGGCTCCGTCTATTCCAACGCACGCCTGATAAACGTGCGCACCAAGGAGATAACCGTGCTTGCATCGGAAGGTGAAGGCCAGGTGCCCGTATCATCGCAAGCCAACGATGTCAGCGACAACGGCATAGTGGCAGGAGCCTATATGGGCAAGCCCTCCGTATGGTCGGCGGCAGAAGGATGGCGCACCCTTGACTGTCCTGCCGGATGGACCGAAGGCGACGCCATTGCCATTACACCCGACGGACGCTACGCCGTGGGTCGAATGACCAATTTTACTAACGGCTACAAGGAATATCCCGTGATGTGGGATGTTGCCACACTCGCCATAATAGCCACACCGGGCTATCCCACCGTAGGCGCAGCAGGCGAGACGGCAAACATGATAAGATATACAGGCATATCGTCGGACGCACGATATATAATAGGTACGGTGGACTTCAGCTACACCTGGAACACGCTCGAATTTATCTACGACCGCCAGACATCCACATGGACCCGTATAGGTCTCGATGCCGACGGCAATCCGTGGGCAGAGGGACTGCTCGCTGTGGAGGGCACGTTCAGTCCGAACGCGGAATGGTTCGGAGGAAAGGCACACGTGGCAGACCCCAACGATGACACCAACGAATATGTGGTGCCCTTCCGCTACAACACGAAGACAAAGACGTTCGATATGTACGACGAAAGCGAGACGCGCGACGTAGGAACGGTGGTGATAGACAACGAAGGTGTAATATACGCTGCCACGCCGAGCGGAACGCCTGTGCGCATGCTGTATATACGCTCCGGAAAATTCTGGTATCCGTTTGACGAACTGCTCATGCAGCGTTACGGAATAGACTTCTACGGCAAGACCGGATACGACAACACCGGAACGGCAATAGGCGTGTCGGGCGACGGAAAGACACTCGCCGGCTTCCCCGACCCATATTCAAGCTATGTGGTAGAGATGAACGAGACGTTTGCCGAGGCTGCCTCGCACGTCAATCTGCTTTCCACTTACACCGTAACGCCGGCGAGCGGCTCCACCTTTTCAAAGATGAAGAGCGTAACGGTAACCTTCAGCCGCGAGGTGACGGTGACGGGCACCACCGCCGATATACATTTTACCGACGAGACAGGAGCAGCCGTGGGCAAAGTGCTCTCGTTTGAGGTGCTCTCCACATCGGCAAAGACGGTGAGAATAGGCTTCCGCACCACGGCTCTTGCCGACGGAAAGACATACCGTCTGACAATACCGGCAGGTACCATAGGTCTGAAGAGCGACGTGACACGCACCAACCAGGACATAGTGATAGACTATAAGGGACGCGCCGAAGAGCCGGTGAAGGTAAAGGCAGTTGCACCCGAGAACGGCAGCGAGGTGGCACTCATCAACGTCACCACCAACCCCATACTGCTCACGTTCGATACAGACATACAGATGACCGATACCGCTTCGGCAAAGCTCTATTGTGTAGGCGAGGAAAAGCCGGTGGCAAAGCTGTATCTGGCTGACAAAGAGAACCAGCTGCTCGTATATTCGTCAGACACCGAGTATCTGTATCTCGGTCAGAACTACCGCGTGGTGCTCGAGGGCGGATCGGTGACCGACATTAACGGCGACAACGCCAACGAACCGTTCGAAATAAACTACAAGGGAGCCTACGAGCGCATAGTCGTGGCTGACGACACGCTGATGTACAGCGAGGATTTTAGTAACGGCGTGGCGGCAATGATGCTCTACGACGGCGACAAGAACACACCGAACGAGGAAATGCAGGGCTACGACTTCCAGACAGGCGACAGTTATGCATGGATTCCGGTGAGAGAATCGGCTTCATCGTCGGATTATGCGGCAGGCTCCACATCGGCTTACCTGCCAGCAGGAAAGTCGGACGACTGGATGGTGACACCGAAGATATACATTCCCGACGCAAAATGCCGCCTCGCTTTCCAGGCACAAGGTTTCCGCAAGGCTAAAAGCGACAAGCTAAAGGTGCTCGTATACTCTTCGGAGGATGACTTTTACACCCTCAATGAAGACAGGGTGAACACCATGAGAACAAAGGGAACAGTGATAATGGACGAGGTTGTGCTGCCGGGTGAGAATGAAGACACCTTTACAGGCGAATGGATCGACTATTCATTCAAGCTCGACCAATATGCAAAACGCAACATATACATTGCCTTCATAAACGAAAACGAAGACCAGAGCTGCGTATTCGTGGACAACATAAAGGTGGTACGCGACAACGGCTTCCTCACTGCCGTCACCTCGCCAACATCGGTGGTGGCACAGACCGAGCAGACCGTAAGCGGACGTATCATTGCCAACAATCCCACACAGACATTCAGCTCTGTCAGCGTAATGCTGCTCGATGCTTCGAAGAACGTTGTAGACCAAATCTCGGAAAGCGGACTGTCGCTCACCAAGGGAGACAAGTACGACTTTACATTCAACAGGCCGCTGCCTCTCACCGTTGGCGAGATAAACACATTCTATCTGCGCGTGCAGGTAGACGATGTCAGCGATACCGTGAAATATACCGTCAAGGATCTCGCCTTCACACCGCTGAAACGCGTTGTGGTGGAGGAGATGACAGGAATGGACTGCGGCTACTGCCCACTCGGATACCTCGCCTTCGAGTATCTGGAGAAAATCTACGGCGACCGCGTGCTGCCTACAAGCTACCACACCTATACCGGCGACGTACTGGAAAGCGGCATGACGTACTATGCGTTGAACTTCCTCGGACTCCTCAATGCACCGACGGCGAGAATAAACCGCACCGAGACAATATCGTCGCCCATGTATAACGACGTGGTAGAGGGCAAGCGCATCTATTCGTTTACATCGCCTAACGGTGACGCATGGGCAGACATAGTGCAGCAGGAGATGGGAAAGGAAGCCGAAGCCGACGTAGACGTGCTGGCTGCATATGATTCTGAAGCCGGAAAGGTGAATGTGCGCTGCAGCGTGAAGTACGCCTTGAGCAGGGACGCATCTAATGTGGGCATATTCCTCATTGTAACCGAAGACAGCATCTACGGATATCAGCGCAATTTCGTGTACAGCTATTCCACTGAAGACTATCCCATACTTGGCGAATGGACCAACAAGGGCTTGCTGAACAGGGAGTATGTGCCTTATTACCACAGCGATGCCGTGCGTGCCCAGGTGGGCGTGTCGTATTATGGCACTACCGGCTACATACCGTCGGCGATAGTGGGCGGCAAGGAGTACACTGCCGACATATCGTTTGCTCTTCCTGCCGTTGGCGATATAAAGAACTGTAAGGTGACAAGCATGCTGATAGACGCCAACACCGGCGAATACATCAACGCCGCACGCTCGCGCGTTTACATGCAGGCTGACATTGACGGCATATCCAACGTGAATGCCGCTGCCGCAGAAGCTGTCGAGGTGGGCAGATACGACACCTCCGGACGACGCCTGCAGTCACCGCAGCGAGGCATCAACATCATACGCATGAGCGACGGCACGGTGCGGAAGGTGTTTGTAAAGTGAAAATACACGCCCTGCCGGCGCAAATGAAGGCAAGGACGTAACAAAAGGAGGTCGCATCCGGCAGAACGGATGCGACCTCTTATATATTTAGAGGCAGGAAAGAAATGGCATGGCAACACCTGTATTTATCAAATGAATCGCTGCCGGATTTGGGATAAATCAAGAAAAGACGCTGTTTTTTAATGATTCTTAATAAATGTTTTCGTGCTTTCGACTATTTGACATACTTTTGTATAAGTCAGGCTGCGCTCGGCAAATTGAGAACACGTTCTCTTTGCTCTCACTTGCACTGCCTTTGTATAAGTCAGGCTGCGCTCGGCAGGAGTGTCAGGGCGCGTGCGAGAAATCATTTTTCAGAATAACAGTTATAAAAAGATAGATGAAAGCATTTGAATTCAGACCGAAACTGGTCTCAACACTGAAAAATTACAATCGTAAATCATTCACCGCCGACCTTATGGCAGGTATTATTGTCGGCATAGTAGCTCTGCCTTTAGCCATAGCTTTCGGTATAGCCTCGGGCGTAACACCCGAGAAGGGTATCATTACAGCCATCGTGGCAGGTCTTATAGTGTCGCTGTTTGGCGGCAGCCGCGTGCAGATAGGCGGACCTACCGGAGCTTTTATCATAATAATATACGGCATAATACAGCAGTACGGCATAGAGGGACTTACCATTGCCACACTCATGGCAGGCGCATTTCTGGTGCTCTTCGGACTGCTGCGCCTCGGCACTATCATCAAATATATACCTTATCCCATCGTTGTGGGATTCACCAGCGGTATTGCCGTAACCATTTTCACCACACAGATTAAGGACCTCTTCGGACTGACAATGACCGAAGTGCCGTCTGACTTTGTGGAGAAATGGCAGGCTTACTTCAGTTGCTTTAACACTATCGACGCATGGAGCGCCGTAGTGGGAGTGGTGAGCGTGGCTATAATTGCTCTCACACCGCGTTTCAGCAAGAAGATTCCAGGTTCGCTCATAGCCATAATAATAATGACTGTGGCTGCCCTGCTGCTCAAAAACTTTGCCGGCGTCGCTACCATCGAGACCATCGGTGACCGCTTTGCAATAAGCAACGAGCTGCCAGACGCACAGGTGCCGCAGATAACGTGGGAAACAATAAAGAGCCTCGTGTCGCCGGCACTTACCATTGCAGTGCTCGGAGCCATCGAGTCGCTGCTCTCGGCAACAGTGGCAGATGGTGTGGTTGGCGACCGTCACGACTCAAATACAGAGCTTGTGGCACAGGGATTGGCTAACCTCGCATCGCCAATATTCGGCGGAATACCTGCCACGGGAGCCATTGCGAGAACGATGACAAACATAAACAACGGCGGACGCTCGCCCATTGCCGGCATAATACATGCTGCCGTGCTGTTGCTCATCTTCCTTTTCCTTATGCCTCTGGCGCAATATATACCAATGGCGTGCCTTGCAGGTGTGCTTGTAGTGGTGTCGTACGGCATGTGCGGATGGCGTTCGTTTGTGGCACTGATGAAGAATCCGAAGAGCGATGTCACCGTGCTGCTCATCACATTCTTCCTTACAATCATCTTCGACCTTACCGTAGCCATCGAGGTCGGACTTATCATTGCCTGTCTGCTCTTCATGAGACGAATGTCGGAAACTACCGACGTGAAAGTCATATCTGACGAAATAGACCCCAACGACGAGGCAGACATACAGTCGGGCAACCTCGAGCATCTCACCATACCGCAAGGCGTGGAGGTGTACGAGATAAACGGACCTTACTTCTTCGGCGCAGGCAACCGCTTCGAAGAGATAATGGCAGCCTTCGGCGACCGCCCGAAGGTGCGCATAATAAGAATGAGGAAGGTGCCTTTCATCGACTCCACCGGTCTGCACAACCTTACCAACCTGTGTATAATGAGCCGCAACGAAGGCATTGAAGTCGTGCTTTCGGGTGTGAATGAAAAGGTGGAAAGTGTGTTGAGACGTGCAGGATTCAGCGAACTGATAGGAGAGCAGAACATCTGCAACCACATAGACCTTGCCCTGGCGCGTGCCCACGAGATTGTGGACTGACGGCGCGGGCAATGCTTACTTTGAGAACACGGGGCGAACAGGAAGTCCCGTGTATCTGCTGGCGTTGGTGTGTATCCTTGCCGAGGCGGCGAACATGGTTGAATGGGCCTTTATGCTGCTTTCCGTACTGGCAGAACTTGACCAGTAATAGCCTGTAGTAGTGCTTGAAGGAGTGCTGCTGTCGTAATATCCCGCCTGTTTCAGTCTTATGCTGTTGCCTGTCTTTTTGCTGGTAAAGGTTACCATGCCGTCGGCAGCCGTGTATGTACATGCGTTGAACAGCTCGGTCCACTCGTCGGCAGTAGGCGTTCTCCATTCGCCTCCCCATGCGTTTGTTGCTGCATCATAGATGGGATTTCCCGAGAAATTGTAGCCTATGGGCAACTTATTGGGCGCGGTGCCTTCGGTAAATGCGTTGTTATATGTCGTGTAGGCGCTGCTGCCATAGTTGCCTGTGTCCTTATTGGCACCCCACATCACGCAGGTGCCTTTCAGTGTGCTTATATTTTCCGACGTTGCCGTAGGGTCGTCTTCTGTTCCGAGGTTAAAGCTTGCCCACATCACCGAAGTGCCCATGTCTACAGCCGTATTGTATGGCACCTTTATGGCACTCTCGTCCAGCGTGTAGCAGTGTCCGGCGGCAGTGTAGATAGGGCGCAGAAACTTCCACTTGCCTGTTTCAAACCTGTATAGCTTGCCGTCAAGAACGTACTTTATGCAGATGTCCAGAATGCCGCCCGGCTTGAAGAGGTATCTGTATTCTTCCTGTCCGTCGTCAATGCCTGTAAGGTAAGGGGTGAAGTCTTTATTTTCAATCAGATAGTCGTATCTTACGGAGCCTGCTGGCAGATGGAAACGGAGCATTGCCAGGGCGTGTGCAAAGGTAAGGCTGACGTGTCCCTCGCTTCCTGTAAGCACCTCACCGTATTCGCAGCCGGGTATGTTGCTTGCCACAAGCAGGTCATGTTCGGTGAGCGAGCTGCTTTGGTCGGCAGCCAGCGTGTTCATGAAGTTTGTTACGTATGCCTGCAATGCTGCGGCGCCGTCGGCACTGCCTAAAGCCTCGTTGTACGGATAATAGGCAAAGAACGTAGAGCCCAGTCCGAGAATGTCTGCCATCGTATGGTTGGAACTGTTGCCCTGTGTGTCGCCTTCTTTGTAGATGGACCACACGGTGGAGCCGCTGTTGTCCAGACCAGAACAATACACCTTCACGTTTCCCGCTTTGACGCTGCCGTCTTCTCCCAGCACAAACAGTCCGAAGTAGTCGCCAGTGCCGAACTCCATGTGTTCGCCCTGCGCTCCCGAATATGCCACTCTCGTGTATACGGGATTGGTCTCCTGCATGTTACTGATGCCCACGTGCAGGCAGTTTTCTGTGTCCGTGTCCTCCTTTTGCTCAGATTCGCCGGTGCATGAAGCGGCAAGGTGGAGCAGTAGCGCGCATAATATATATAATGTATAAGTTGTCCTTCTCATTATTTTGCAGGTCATTGGTTCTTGTTCTCGTTAGGACTATACACCGGTCGTACGAGCATGCCCGTATATCGGCTTCCGTCTATCTTGATGTTTTGCTGTGTATCTGTGAAGTATGCGTACGATATGCACCTGAGTATGGTGGGCGATGCGCTGCTGGTCAGATAGTAGGCGGTGGTTGGAGAAACGAGGCCGGCGTTCTTCTTTCCGTCGCCCGATTCTGTGAGTTCGCCGTCTTCTCCCTTTTGCGGCTCCACGGTGCCGTCCAGGTAACCGCCGGTGGAGAAGTATATAAACTTCTCCGGATTCTTCTTGCTGGTCACCTTTATTATGCAGAAACTGTTTTTTCCCTTGGTGCGTCCGCCGTAGTCTCCTATGTAGCGCGTGTTAGTCTCGGTGTATGAGCCCACCTTCTCGAAGGTACATCCCTCGTACATGGCGCGGAATTCGTTTTCCGTGGGCAGGCGCCATTTGCCCCTCCACCACTTGGCGTGTGCAACGTCATATTCTGTCTCCTTTATGGTTCCGCCGAGAGGTGCTACCATATATTCCTTGTCAAAGTAGTTATTGAAGCCATAGCCGTTGTAGCCGGACAGACCGTTGTCGTATTGCGTAAAGGTGGCGGCCCAGGCGTAGTAGTCGCCCCTTGCCTCCGGATCTTTGCCGCCGTTCTGTCCTCCCTTGTCGCCGGCGGCGGGAGCGAACGGATATTTTTCGGCTGCCGATTCTCCGAGATTATATTTTGACCAGATTACGGTGTGTCCCAGTATCACCGTGTCTCCGTTCTTGTCGGTAAAGGGTACGGAGTCGAGCTCCAGGTCTACGCCATCGGTATATGGCACCGACGGCTCGCCTTCGAATGATACAGAATAGAGATGTCCCGGTTCTATGTTGAGCGTGTGACTGAAGTAGCGGTAGCTTGTCTCCTCAAGTCTGCCCACCAGTTTGACGGTGGCTTGTGTCCTCGGATTTACAAGATATCTGCGTCTGTGTTCGTACTCGTTTGTGGGAAGTTGCGAGCGGTAGGTGTGTGCTATGGTTAGTCCTGCCGGTGTGGTTTCGGGAAATAGTATTATGGGGTAGAGGGCTGTTCCGTCGGGTTTCCATTCGTTGTTGTAGAATATAGAGATGGTAGCCATCTTGTGGTTCATCACGAAGCGCAGTGCGCCGTCATTAGGCAGTATTGGTTCCTCGGGAGCCATCAGGTCGCTCTTGGTGAAGTTCTCCTTGGTGTGTTGGTCTTCCTCCACGGTGAAGTGACTGGTGATGTATTCAAGATTCTTCCCGTCCCATTTGCTGTCGTAGGGGTAGTAAGCAAAGTACCTTGCGCCGCTTACCTTTTCCACAAAGCCGTAGCCGCGGTCGTTAAGGAACGATGCCCATATTACGTCGTCCACCGTTTCAGAATCGTGATATACAAACTTCACGTTGTTGCATACGTCTATCACGTTGCCGTCAGCGTCGATGCCCGTCACCCCTATCTCGTCTCCATCTTCAAAGGAGGTGAGAAATCCGTGGTTGGTAGTCCTTGTCTGTGAAGTCACATCCTCTGGGAATGGCTGCAGCACGGCGCTTATGTATAGCCTTTCTGCGCTTTCGGGCAGGCTCTCGTCGTCTCTGTCGCAGGCTGAAAAGGCGAGCGCACATGTCAGTAGCAGTATGTAAACCTTGTTAATGTTCATCTTCGAGTATTGTTCTGACGGTATGATTTTCGGTCTTGGCTGTACTTATAAATTCGTACAGGTCATTGCCTGAATTTATTATCTTGCTGAATGGAGAGAATGTCGATGTTTCGCCGGTCACTGTCTCTGTCTGTCTGAAGGCGAAATGCAGCAGGTATGCGTTGTTTTCGTCGGCTTCCTCCCTTGTCCAGTAATATCCGTGAAACACTCTGCTTATAATCGTTGTGCCCTCATCGTCGTAGTCGGTCTTTGTGGTGTAGGAACAGGGAAGGAAGATGGACGACTCCGGATTTATCGCGCTCTTGATGCGCAGTCCGTACACGCCCGACATGCTGTCTCTGCACATCTCGATGTTCTCTTCTGTGCTTAACAGCCGGCTGAAGTCAGCCTTTGCCGGCGTCTGCCACTTGAAGTCGCTTATGCCGTCGAAGTAGTCAGACAGATAATCGGTGTCCGAATCACTCCGTGGGCTTACCTGGTTCCACGACAGCAGGTTGTCGCATGCGTAATACAGGTATTCGCCAATGTTACATTCGCTCCACATGGTAACGTGCGAGCCGTCTTCTGTCATCTTTACAAAGCCATAGGTGTACAGGTTCTTCCTGTCCTGTACCCAGTATGAGGGTTTTAGCGCGATGAAGGCAGATACTTCTTCAGTGGGATAGTGGAAAGCCACGTAGTTCCAGTCGGAAATGGTGACGCCTTCCAGCTCTACAGAGTTCTCGTTCAGCATGAAGTTGAACGTATATATCTTGTTGCTTTCAAACTTTCTGTGTCCTGCCGTTGCGTTGCGGAAGAATTCGGCGGCGCTTACGTTGAAAGTGTGTATTTTGTCCGATGTTTCGAGAATGAAGGCGAGGGTGGCTCCTGTCATGGAGGCGTCGTTGTCAAACGGCAGGCACATGGCGTAGTACGTGCCTTTGGCTGTGCCTTCTCCTGTCTTCGCCGCTATCATTTCGCCAAATCCCGGATTGATGGCGGTTTTTATGGTGTTGAAATATCCCGACTTGTCTGCCTGCTCGCTGATATCAGCGGCAATGGCGTCGCAGTGCCAGCGCAGACGGTCGGGGAAGAGCTTGTCGCAGCTTATCTTTACCGATTCGAGGGTCACGTCTTCGGCTGTGTTGTTTGTTATATTAAAGCGGAATATTGCCGGAATGGAACGGAAGATGGTTGTGTTGGAAACGAAATTCTTGTTGGCGGCCGTCGGAACGCTCAACACGGTTGATTCGCCGTGAATAAAGCAGTAGGGCGCAAAGTCTTCCAGGTGCTCTGTGGCACTTTGCACGAAGGTGTGCGGCATGCTGAAGGTTACCGTCACGCCCTCCGGCGATGCTTCGGTGTTGCACAGTGAGGAGCCGTCTACGGGCGAGAGATAGAATATGTTGTCACCTGCTTGAGCCGCATCCGACCGTAGCGTGAGGGCAGAGCCGGCGCCCAGCACCTTGTCGCTGCCCGCAGGGTCTATCAGCGATATGTTCATGGGCGAATAGAAACTGCCGTCTGTCCAGCTGGCTATTGAGGTACCGTTCGATACGGCGGCTATCATGCTGCTGCCCACATCCCATACGAAACGGGCTGTTCCCTCGTTGTCCGTGAAGTGTGCCCTGGTGTATGACTGTGCGCCGAGCGACATTTCAAGCTGTGCCGAGGGTGAGTCTGCCGCCGTCTCCTCGTCGTTGCATGCAGAAAGGAGTGCGAGGGCTGCCACAGGCAGATATATCTTTCCAAATATGCTCATGTTACTGATGTTTCAGTCAGTTGAAATAGTGTTCCCCGCCGTTTTCGGGGCTTTCTCCTACAAACAGTTCCGTTGCGGTGCCTGTAAAGATGAGGTTCGCCTCTGTGGTATATTCGAAGCGATAGACATACGAGCGTCCCGGTTGCCATGGCTCGCTGATGGTAAACTCCACTTCTTTTGTCTCGCCGCCAATGGTGATGGACAGTTTCCATTTGCCCGCAGTGGACGGGTCGGGAATCATGTACCATGGAATGGCTGTTGTTACGGCTTCAGAAGCATTTGCCGGAATGTCTATGTCGGGAAATGTCAGGGCGTCGCTGCTTTGCGCGGTTATGTCAAGCGTACCGGAATATGCGGCAGAGTATGTCCAGTTGTAGTCCAGCTGCAGTGTGGCGGCTGTGGCATACGGCGATGGGGGAGTGAGTCTTATGCCGGTAATGCTTGTGCCTGTGTCCGACAGATATTTGAACGCCAGATTGACGCGGGCGTTGGCATAGACGAAGTTCAGGTTCACCACATCCCCGAATTCGGCATCTGTCCTCTTCACCTCGCGTGGCTGGCTGTAAAGGCATGTCTCGCTGAGTGTGGTGGTGGCTTTCATGTCGAGTACGAGTGATGATTCCGCAATGCCTTTCACCTTTGATACCGGTGCTCCGGCATGAAACCTGTACATCGATGCGGAGAGATTCCAGTACTGTAGCGTCTGACTTTCGGTGCCCTCGCCCAGAGAATAGGTCCATCCTGCCGTAGGGTCATAGTTCACCCTATAGCCTGGCATGACGGTTGTGCCGGCATCATTTACAGTGCAGCTGCCCCATACCTTGAAGTCTTCAAAGAGTGAAGACAGTCCGGCTCTGGTCTGTTGTATTGAGAAGGACAAGGGTTTACCCTCCTCTGCGGGAGGGTCATCGTTCTGGCATGACGCCAATACATACAACAACAGAGCGAAGGATATGATTGTTCGCTTTCTCATTGTCATAAGTATCCGGAAGGGCGGTCACGCCCTTCCGGTTGAAAGTAAGTTAGAGGTTGATGGTGATTGTGGTGTTTTCGGTGTCCCATTCATCAACGCTGGCGTTGAATTTTATGACGTTTACACCGATGGGCTGTCCTTTGTCATCTTCTGTATCACCGTCTCCGTCGAGGTCTCCGGGATTTTCTGGATCCACAAAGCCCGCACCTGTTCCGTCAGAGAAGAAGTTGAGTATGATGGTATATTTCTTACCCTGTGCATAGTCGTAAACTTTATCTCCGTTTACCACGCTTGGCACGGGCACAGCCATCCATGCGTATTCGTCACCCCCTCCGCTTGTTATAGGGTATATGGGGGTATCGTTTGTGGTAGATGTTATCTTAACCTTCAGTGCAAGATAGCTTCCGTTGCTGGCGTTCTCTATGTCGGTAGACTGTACCCACGGGGTTATGGTCTGCGGTACGTGATACCATTTGCCGTTGCCGCCTTCAGTCATCACCTCATGCTCCAGTTCTGTCAGGCGCTTGGCGGGGAAGGTAGATACGTAGTCGGTAACGCTTCCGCTTTCTGCCGTCATCTTGTCTGTGCTGAAGTAATATACACCCTTGCCGGCAATGTTTCTTATTGCCACGTCGGTAACATCCACGTTATAGTCTGCCGTATTGCTGTTCTTTGCCTTTACCACAATCTGTGTGAGGTAGTGCTTGAACGAGAGGTTTACGGCGTGATGCTCGTTCATGCCTGCGCTTGCCGAGGTCTGCCCCAGTGCTTTAGCCACCACCAGGTCTTCCTGGTTTGCCAGTTCCTTGGCGGGTGTCACCTTGATGTTCCTGTTCTCGTCCAGTGTGATGTAGGTGCCGAAGTCGGTCTTGTCCATCTCGTTGGCATTCGTGGGTACGTTGTACGCATAGAAGTCCAGAGGATAGTTGGGCCATACGTACTCTGTCGAGCTTTCCCATACGGCTGTTCCCTTGGTGAAGGTGAGGTCGTTGAAGTAGATGGCGCCGTTGCCTATGGCGGTCACGTTGAATGCGCTCAGGTTGGCGGTGGTCACATCTGTCTGTGCCGCCTTGGTGAGTCGTGAGGTGTAAGCGGAGAAGTTGATGCTTTCCTTTGCATCCTGAGTATCGCTGTTCACGATCTCTGTCTCTGAGCAGCTTGCAGCAGTGAATGCAAGGGCTGCGAGGATAAATGTGTTCTTTTTCATAATTATAAAGAATTGTTGTTACTGATATTTAAATTTTGTTTGTTTACATTGGTACGTTCACTATCTCGTCTTCCCATTCGCCTACGCCGGGGTTGAATCCTCCGCCTTCTCCGCCTCCTCCTTCTACTTCGGGAAGTTCTATCTCGAGAGCGAGATTCAGCGACAGCTTCATTGACAGTGACACGTCTACCGATATTAGGTCGGTGACGTCGAATGTCAGCGGATGCGATTCTCCGTTTATCAGCACGAAGTTGATGTCAAGATAGTACCTGCAGTCTTTGTTGCCTGTCAGTCCGAACGAGAGGAACTCTGCCGTTATGGTGCCGTCGCTGTCGGAGCCGGGGTCGAATACTCTGTTGTTCAGTATGAACGACTGTGCCACCTGGTCGTCTGTGTTCTTCTCCAGTCCGGGGCAGTGTCCGGCAGCCACGCCGCGCAGGTACGATATGGTAGTGCCGCGTGCATATTTCAGTCCTTTGACGTGGGCTTTTATGTGTACCGTGGAGATCACGGGCTTGGGACTTGTCTTCACCTCCATTACCGTTTTGCCTGAAGCGTTGTCTTCCGGCCGGTCGTAGAAGTAGTCCATCTGCTGTGCGGAAAGGTGCAGTCCTCTCACCACCGATACGGCAAGCGTGTCGGGCGGCACTATGCAGTATTCTCCCGACTGTTCGCCGGTTCTGGTTCTCAGGTAGTTGGCAAGTCTGTTGCTCTTCTGTTCGTCCTTCACGCCCCTTGCCTGGAACGTGTTTATGTTTTCAGAGCCGGTGAAGTCTATTGTTCCTTCAAACTCCTCCGGACTGTCGTTCATCACCACCAGGGTGTAGTCGCCCTCCGGCAGCATGATGTAACACTGCTGTTGGGCTGAAACCGCGGGGAAACGCCTGTACAGACTTCCGTCCGCCTCGTTGTAGGCAAACACGCTCACACCGTTCGGATTTACTCCCGATGTGCTCCAGTCGGTCTCTACGAGTACTGTCGCCATGTCGGATGAGGCGTAATAGAGGTGGTCGCGGCTACAGGATGCGAGCAGTAGCATCGCCATGAGGCAATATATCGTGATACAGTGCTTCATTGCTTGCCTCCTTTCTTTGAGTGGAGAAGCCATACAAGCGACACTTCGAGCTTGCTCGGCAGGAATCCGGATATTCTCTTCTCCTCCCAGGGATATCCCACTGCCTTGATGTCTCCGTATTTTGTGCCCTTCGCGCTCTTGTATTTGCGGTAGTCGCTCCGCAGATAACCCATGCCCAGGCTGTATTCCATGCGCAGCCTTTTCCCTATGACGTGTGCGTAACCCGCACTTAATCCTCCCATCACGTAGAAGTCTCCCTGCACGCCTTCGTCGTTGGAGAGGTTTCCGAGCTGGAAGTCAAAGTAGCCTGCTCCGCCATATATTCCTGCGAAAAATCCGGTCATCGTTTCCTTTCGGCTTCTGTCGCCCAACCAGTAACGTCCCTCTAAGGTGCCGCCAAACATCTGTATGGTTATGTCGTTGGCTTTGCTGCTCCACCATGGGAAGTACAGCATTCCTGCCACACTGTATCTCTCGCCTATGGGTACCTCTATGCCTATGTTCACCAGGGTGGCTGCGTCGGCGAGTAGGTTAGTCTTGACGGCAAACAGCGGTTTCCCTGCATCATCAGGTACAGCCGGCGTCGCTGTGACGGGTACGGCAGGCTGCACCGTATGCGTCAGGGTATCGGGCTCTTCCACCTTTTCTTCCACTACTGTTACAGTCTTTTCCTCTGCGGCGTGGCGTGTATAGTATATGGTCAGCGTGGCTTGGCGCAACAGGGGGAAGATGTGCTTGTTCATTTCGCGCCATACCTTGCCGCCCTGCAGGTCCATCATGCTTTTCTTTCTGCCGCCAACAATTCTGCCCCTGTCAATAATGAACCGAGGTGTGTTTCCTATTATCTTCAGAGCCGTCTCCTTGCCTTTCAGGTTGGATGTGCGCAGAAGAGCCGACAGTGTCTGCCAGTCTTCGCCTACGGTGCGTATGCGGAATATCGCATCGGTCTTGCAGTGTGTTCTGAAGAGGGCTTCTGCCGCGGCGGCACGTCTTCTGCTCAGCGTGTCGTTGGTTCTGGTGGCTCCCTCGGGCGAAGCGGAGGAGCTGACAAGCACCACACTGTCTATGCTGACCCGCGGAATGCCGTAAATACTGTCGAGTGAGGTGAAAAAACGGGATATATTCTCCTTGTTGTTACTGAATGAAGGGTCTATATCCGAGCGGCTTGTCTTGAAGAATATTTGTAGTGAGAGGCTGTCTGAGGAGAGGGTATTATTCATCTCTTCTGATACAGTTTTGGAAAAGGCAGTACCGGAGAAAACAAATATAAGGATTGTCGTGCTGTAAACAATCAGTCCCCTGACAGACATAATTATATCACATTGTTTTATAAATCTTTCAAAATTACCAAATCTTTTACAAAAGGTGAAATGGGGAGGCAAATTTTATGAATAAATATACTTTATTTGATTCAAATCAAGTTGCATCGGACGTAACAGTTTATTATATGTATTCTTCTCTCCTGGATGTCGCTATTATTATCTCCATACGGTCATTAGATCGCGACAAGTTTTTTCGCGAATGCTGTCTTCGCTTCTCATGTCATTTTCGACTCTCTGCGCAATCCTGCTTCCCGCTTCATTTCTACATAGTATGCTGTGCCTTAGCTGATGTGGTTGCAATACGGCATACAGCCGGACTGGACCGACATGAATTCTAATGGACGTTTTGGAATTGTAGGTTAGGGATGGCAGTGAATGAGTGACGGCAGATGTTCGTAACTGCACTTAATGAAAGTTAATTTGTAAAGATATTTGGTCGAATTTAACATTTTTAAATCCGGCATTCTAGGTGTAAATTTTTGTTAATCAAAGTGGGTCGATTTATGCTCCCGACGGGTCGAAAAACGATCCCAGTTTTTTGGCAATGCGATTACGTCGTAATGACATCGCCATTACGTCGAAATCGCATTGCGATTTCGAC
>CAMTJK010000027.1 GCA_947072805.1 uncultured Prevotella sp. | reverse complement strand
TAACTTTAAAATGTCTATAACTGCAGCAGGAAAAAAAAAGACTGAGTAGTTACACCGGATTTAAAAATGTTAAATCTGACCAAATATCTTTACAAATTAACTCTTATTAAGCGCAGTTACAAGCCCGATAAAAGACTTTGAAAATCATAGTTTCACCCGCTTCACCGGTATGACGAAAGATTCTGGGATGAAATCTGGCACACAGATAGACAAAACAGACACAAAATCCAATGTACTAATTAGGATATATTTCGTTCCGTAACAACGTAATCACGAAATTTTATTAATTTTGCAGATGCTAATAACATCAACTTCTATGACATATTCAGAGAAAACAATCTACCGCATACTCCTTACGCCTGTATTCATGGCATTTATCCTCTTCACAGCAAATGCCTCTGCACAATCACGCTCACTCGACGAAATAAGAATGACACTCGAAGCCGCATCTGAAAAGCAGGTGCAGGAAAAAGTGTACATCCACACCGACAATATGTGCTACTTTACCGGCGATACTCTGTGGTATAAAGCCTATGTGGTGAGGGCAGACAACCTTACCTTTACAGACATGAGCCGCATACTCTACGTAGAACTGCTTTCGCCAGACGGAATGCTTGTGGAACGACAGCACATCATTGTCAGCGACAGGGGCTTCAGCTGCGGCAACTTCCACATCCCGGACTCTATATATTCCGGCTACTACGAGCTGAGAGCATACACCAAATGGATGCTAAACTTCAATTCCACGACACACCGTTTCAGCAAGGAGGATGCTTATCTTTTCTATAATAACGAGATGGCTGCCGACTATTTCCGCCAATGGGATGGGCTGTACTCGAGAGTATTCCCCATCTACACACGCCCTGAAGAGCCCGGCAACTACACCTACAAACAGATGTCGGGACGACCTAAACAGCACATCATGAAGGCTGCCAAGCGCAAACTTATTGCAACATTCTTCCCAGAAGGCGGCACGCTGGTGGAGGGTGTGACCAACAGGGTGGCTTTCGAACTGACCGACCAAAATGGTGCAGCCGTAAACATAAGCGGCACTGTGAGAAACACAAACGGCGATGTAGCAAAAATACAGACACAACACATGGGACGTGGAAGCTTCACCGTAACGCCGGGAAGCGAGAGGCTGAAGGCAACATTCAAATGGAAAGACGAAGAATACTCGTTTGACCTGCCTGAAGCCGTAACATCCGGAGCAGCAATGATGCTGAAAGGCAACACAATGGAAATCTACGCACGCAACCTGCCCGACGACCGCCAATACGCAATATCCGTGATTTGCCGCGGCGTACTGAAGCACTTCAGCGCGATAACCTTCGGAAACGACGGAAAAGCGACCGTCTCCATACCGCAACTGCCCACCGGCGTGAACGACATAACACTGTTTGACAACGACGGACATATCGTGGCAGACCGTCTGTTCTTCGTAAACAACCACGACTACGACTATTCTACGGTGAGCATAGAAAACGACACGAAAAAGAAATATGCTCCCTACGAACAAATAAACCTCGGTCTGCACTGCAACGGTATAGACTCTCCCACCCTTCTGTCGGTGGCTGTGCGAGACAGCGAGACCGACGACGATACATACGACAACGGCGACATAATGACCGACCTGCTGCTATGCAGTGAGTTGAAAGGTTTTATAGCAAATCCCAAATACTACTTCGAGAGCGACGATGAGCAGCATAGAGAGGCACTCGACCTGCTCATGCTGGTGCAGGGCTGGCGCAAATACAAATGGCAGGAGCTGTCGGACACAACACTGATGGTAAGACGCTATCAGCCCGAGAAATCGATGACAATAGAAGGCCGAGTGTACAAGATGTTGTCATTAGAACCTACCGAACCCGAAGAAATAAGAATGTGGAGACTGGGCAAAGGCATGATAGGCAAACTGGACGGGTCGGAAATAACGGAGGAAGCAGCCGAAACAACGGCAACAAAAACAAGCATAAACGACGAGATACTGCGCATAGAGTATGACAAGATACATCTTACAAACGCTCATCTCGGCGTAAACCACAAACCCATGAAGAAGGAGGTGACGGTGGAAGCAGAAATAATATTCCCCGATGCTGTGGTGGGCTCGGCGCAACAGACACATGACAAGGGCAGATTTGTCTTTGAAGTGCCGCCATACTACGGTGATGCCATACTAAACATGAAGGCCTACAACAACAAGGACTCCCTGCGAAAAGGCATGACTACAAGCATAGACAGACAGGCAAGAAACGAACTGGCTTACCCCGACTTCTACGTAAAACGCGACCTCTTCTTCCCTGTTTTCACCGAAAAATACAATTACTACCAGACCCATCTGCCGGAACTGCGCACATCGCTCGACATCGACAACGACTCGCTATGGGGAATAGGCAACGAAGACCACATGCTAAGCAATGTGGACGTGACCACAAAACGGCGTGGCAAGAGGGGAATAGATTACACCAAACCTACATACGTCTGCAATGCCTACGACATGTACAACACCATAACAGACTACGGACTGAGTTACGGCATGCTCGACATGAGACAGTTCCCCGTACAGGCTGCACGCTTCCTGTATGGCAACATGGGGCGCTACAACCGCTTCAACGTGGACGGCAGATTAGACAACTTCGTGTACTACCGCAATTATACGCCCGAAGAGGAAAGAATACATGATAGTGCGCCGACAATAACGGTGTACTACATATACGAGCGTCTGAAGCTGAAAAGCATGAAAACGCTGCGCTTCTTTACCGACTATGAACCGCGAAACGAGGACGCACCGATGGAAATATCGGTGGTAGAGCCTGACGCTACAGTACAAATAATACCGACAGAAGACCCTGGCGAACAGATTTCAATGCGTGACAGACACATAATATTGCACGGATTCAACGAGCCAGCAGAATTCTATTCGCCCGACTACCTCAACTGGCAGCCCGAATCTCCCACCGACTACAGGCGCACACTATACTGGAATGCGAACGCAAAGACCGATGCAGAGGGCTATCTGAACCTCTCGTTCTTCAACAACAGCAAGGAAACGAAGATAAAAATATCTGCCGCCGGAATTACTCACGACGGCAGACTGATAAGGATGAAATGATTTCCTAATGCGGGGCCATGCCTCCAGCAGCCGTTTCCGGCTGCACGGCAGTATCATGACTCACTCTTGTCACGATATTCCGACGGCGTCAGTCCGGTTTCGCGCTTGAAGCATTTGCTGAAATACTTGGGGTCAGAAAATCCCACCATATACGCTATCTGCGAGAACGGATAGTTACTCTTTGATATAAGCTCCTCGGCACGCTGCATTCTGATGTGTCTGACAAAATCGACAGGCGTCATTCCCACTATACTCTTTATCTTTCCATAGAACACCGAACGTCCGAGGTTTACGGCATCGGCAAGGTCTTCTATCTTCAGCGACGGGTCACCAATGTGCTCCTCAAGATAATTAAGCAACTGCTTCATCATCTCGCTGTCCACATCCACTATCTGCGGAGCATCGAGCCTGTAAGTCTTCTTGTCGTCAGGCTTAATCTGTTCCACAAAAGCCTGCTGCAAGATGTGGCGCTGGCGAATTATGTTTCTCACACGCGACTTCAGGTAAATGGCACTGAACGGCTTGGTAATGTAATCGTCGATGCCCTCCTTCAATCCCTGTAGCCTGTCTTCAAGCGAAGCTTTGGCGGAGAGGACAATAATAGGTATATGGCATATATCGCTGCTCTGCTTTATGTTTCGCACCATTGTGAGTCCGTCCATGACAGGCATCATTATGTCGGTAATGATGAAGTCAGGCATCTCCGACTTGGCTATCTCAAGTCCACGGCTGCCGTTTTCTGCCTGCAAGACTGTATATTCATCCTGTAATATGGTAACGAGAAAGTCGCGCACGTCGTCGTTGTCTTCCACGACGAGAAGCCTCTCTTTGCCTGCATCCGGTTGAACAACAGCATCGGCAGAGTGCAGTACGAGAGCATTGTCTGCCTGTTCCGGACGGTTTTCTTCTGTTATCTCATCTTCTGTGCGCTTTACCGGCTGTTCCACCGTGACGTCATCGATGGTGACAGCTTCCATCTTGCGCCTGCGTCCGTCGCCCATGCTGTAATGCAGCATTTTATTGACGAGTTCGAGCATGTGGGAGGCATTGCGCTGCACCATCTCAAGATGACGGCGAGCGGTATCGTTGAGAACACTGTGGTCAAGCACCTCCGTCACCGGACCGCCGATAAGCGTGAGCGGCGTACGCAACTTGTGACCTATTTCCGTAAAGAACTTTATCTTCATCTCGCCCAACTCACGTTCCATACGAGCACGACTCTGCAGATTATATATGTATATGGCAAGCCACACCAAACCGCAGATGAGCAGGAAGTACAGCAATTTTGCCCATCCCGTCTCCCAGAATGTAGGATGTACACAGATGTCAAGTTCTGTCACATTATCCATCCACACACCGTCGCTGTTGGTGCTCTTCACTAGGAGCTTGTAATTGCCAGCAGGGAGGTAGTTGAACGAGGCACTGTTGGCTGAGCCCACGTAATTCCACCTGCTGTCTACACCGTCAAGCTTGTAGGCATATTGCACAAGATACTTGTCCGTATACTCCAGAGCTGCAAAATATATGGTAAGATTTCTGTTGTCTGCCGACACCTCAAGTGTCTTTTTGTTTAGTATGGGCTCAAGCGCATTCTCACCCTGATAAAGAACGCCAGTAAAAACAATGTTCGGACTATTGTCGCTCTTCTTCAATTCGGAAGGCACGAAACTAAGAAAGCCACCCCATACGCCCACAGATATGGCATCGGTCTGCCTGTTGTGTACCGGCTTGGCTTCCGACATTTCCAAATCGTAACCTATATTGTTCAAGCCATACTTGGAAAGCGAGCCCGTGGCAGGGTTGTATTGCTCTATGCTGCTTTCGCGCACAATCCATATAAATCCGTTGTTGTCTTCGGTAATGGATTGTACAATGCTCTCATCCGGTCGCACATTGGCAAGACGACAAAACTGCAGGTTGTTCTGCAATGGCGAAGCCGACGTCATCTGCTGCACACCGCCGCCAAGGGTTGCCACAAGCACCTTGCCATCGCTGGTGACGAGTGTCTGAAGCACATCGTTTGCCATAATGGTTGTGGTGTCACCGAGTTGATGACGGCTGGAATAGAACGTAATGTCAGCGGGTGTCTTGAAATCGTCGGAGAAGGTAAGAAGTCCGCTATTGGTAGAAAGGAGTATGGCACCGTTGGAATCGTGAGTTATACGCCGCGCCTTGTTAAACTGCTTTTGTGGATACTGCTTCATCAGATTACGGTGATTGATGAAACGGATATTACCTTCTGTGACATCGACGAGATTGAGTCCGCCGCCGAAAGTAGCCAGCCACACACGTCCTTTACTGTCGATATCTATATCATATACTTCGTCATGACTAAGCGAATATGTGTCAGAACTGTTGTAAGTGAAATGCTTCATCGTACCATCGGGAGCAATAATGTATAAGCCGCTGCCTTTCGTGCCAATCCACATACGGTGCATGGAATCTTCGCGGAGAGAGTATATACGATTGGAAAAAGCCACCGTCTCCGACTGTATTTTGCCCTTATTGTTCATAAAGCCCTCCAGACGTCCGTCGGGACCGAACACGGCAAGCTCTCCATTGTATGTTCCTGCCCACGTGCGGCCCTTACTGTCTACGAGAAGTGAGCGCACATCTTGGTTGGGAAGCACGGTAGTGAACTTGAAATGATGGTATTTAAAATTTATAAGGTTAAGATCACGAGTACCGGTAAACCACATATTCTTCGCGTGATCGATGCCGAACTTTGTAATAGTGGGCAAATAAGTGGAATGAATACTCCTGGCTGTGAGCACATAAGGCACAAGAGTACGGCGTGCCTCGTCGTAATAACTGAACGTTCCACCTGTAGGCACTGTCCAGATAGTACCGAAACGGTCTTCGTGAACAAAGGGAATGTTGCTCGTAGTCTGTCTGATGATATTATCGGCTTTAGCCATCAGCCATTGGACTTCAGCAGTCCGGCTGTCAATCATGACTATTCCATCGGAAGAAGTGAAAGCCCAAATACGCTTCTTTGCATCGACAAACAATTCGATAACATTCTCGGAAAGCTGTAATGGGGTTCTTACAGAATAGGAACGCGTGGTATTTGTGGACAAATCGTAGGAAACGATACCTGCATTTGTCGCAAAAAGCATGTGGAGAGAGTCGAGAGGAAGCATATTGTTGATAGCCGTAACCCCAGAAGGCATTGCAATAGTCCGGAGCTTTGACGCATCCGGCGGACATATACTTACCGCTCCGGTGTTTGAAGCAAAGAAAGTGTTGTTGCCGAGACAACCCATGTGCTCAAAAAAAACATTGCTCGATATTCTGCCTCCGTTCTGAAGAATACCTTTATCATCAAATATCCATTCACGGTCTGCCTCATCCGACTCTACCTTACGCACACTGTTGCTTCGCAATGTCTTGTTACTTACGGCATACATCTCCACACCCTCGCCCTGCTTTATCTTCCTATCGTCAATGCGATAGTTTGGTCCGGAATTGTTGCTGACGAGCCAGGTGTATCCGTTTGGCAACGTATAAATGTTGCGCACAGTGACATCACTGCCGAATTTGCCCTTTATAATCGCACCGACATCGATAAAACGTGAACTGTGAGTATCGAAAAGATATATATGCCGGTCGTATGTGCAGCACCAGATATCACCAGTTACAGAAGGTTTAATTACGAATATGCGGTTAGTGGTGAGCACCTCACTAACACCCGGCTGGTTACGGAATGTGGTAAAACGGTAACCGTCGTAACAACAGATGCCATTCCACGTGGCAAACCACATCAAATCGTTATCCGTTTGCGCGAAACTTGACACCACCCCCGCAGCAAGACCATCACGTATAGTGTAATTATGAACATCGCAATAAGGCTGTGCTACTGTAACAGATGTCAAGATAAAAAACAGAACATTTGCAATTAATCTTCTTCTCATTTCATACGTGTTGATAAGGCTTATTGCAAAATTACTAAAAAAAATAAATTCGCCAAATATATATATACAAAAAGGTGGAGACAGTAAGTGACTGTCTCCACGACCTAATGGTTATCTACTGTGAAAATACTATTCTCCAGCCGGTTTTTCCGCTGTCTCGGCTTTCTTGGCAGCGGGTTTGCGGGCTACAGGCTTCTTTACTGCCTTGTCTACTTTTGCCTTCAACTTGTCTTCAGCAGCTTGCATCTTCTCAAGCTTGGTCTGCAATCGGTTGATTTCCTTGTTTTTCATTTCAATCTCATCGCCCTGGTTTCTTATAACGGTGAGAAGGCTGTTGAGCTCTTCATTGTCTATATCTTCAGGATAAAGACTGTTCACGCGATTGATGAAATCACCGAGAATGTTCATGTAGTTTGTGAAAGCGTCGAAAGGATCGCTGTAAATTCCACGGTCGAGACCGACATTAGAAGGCTTCGTAGTCATGAAACGGAAGTTATTGCTTGCCTGCAGATAATCCCAATCTTGACTAATGCGCGGATCAGCAGCTATTCTCACGCGATCGGCAACACTATAAAGTTTCTGGAAGGCTTCACGTTGCATGGCATTTCCAAGCCAGCAGCTTACATCGCGCTCCTCATCTACCCATGACAAAGTATCGGGAACGTCAAGATTTCCTACACTCTTCGTCATCTTGCATATCTCCGTAGGAGTTGCGAATACTATATCTTTCTCTTTCGCGCATCCGGGCAACGCCTTTATAAACTCAAGGATATTGGATGACAGAGGTTGGGCAATACCTAAAGCTGAAAGCTCCATGAAGATATTTATAATCTGCTCTTCCTGTGGCAAAGATGCAATACGATTGATATATGTATCGGCAAATAACGGATATCCAGCCCAATCACTGTTATTGAAGCGCAACGAAATGTCATCGCTTAACTCCACATCACGAAGAAGAAGTTTGAGATTAGGAGCCATATTACAATTGTAAACGTAATGCGGCGACTTCCATCCAAGCACGTGTTTAGCTCCCTCGGTAAGCATGCCGGAGAAACCCATTGCAGCTACCTGTGCACCAATATCATCGCTATAAATGAGAGAAGAATTGCGCAATACAGTAGGTTTCTTTCCGAAATACTCCTCAATCTTCTCACACTGTTTCTTTACATCAGCTGCAAAAGTCTCCTCATTTGCCAAGGAAGACAAACCGTGAGAATATGGTTCGGCAAGGAATTCCACACATCCTGTCTCATTCAACTGCTGTAGCTTTTCCAAAACCTGAGGCGCATGCATTTCCAATTGCTCAATACCAACACCCGAAAGAGAGAATGCCACCTTGAAATATCGGTCGTTCTCCTTTATCATTTCAAGCAAAGCATTGAGCGCCGGCATGTATGAACGCTCTGCTATATCGCTAATACTACGCTCGTTCTCGTAGTCGTCATAGTAATAATGGTCGGTTCCGATGTCGAAGAAACGATATCGTTTGAGATGAATTATCTGATGTATCTCAAAATATAGACATATTGTTTTCATTGTCTTAAAGTTTTTATTGTTTACTTAATTTGGACTGATTTTGCGGAAAGCGCATCATTTGCGCATACCCATAAACAGACGGTTATCTCCAGCCAAGCGTGCGCTCATACAGTTCACGGATCCACAGACCTACCTTCTCCCATGTAATCTGATCTACCTCCTTCTTTCCCTCATCCTGCAGATAATGGAAAAGACTATCATTGGCACATATCGAGTAAATGGCGTCTGCCAAGGCGTGGATATCCCAATAATCAACCTTTATACAGTTGGTCAAAATCTCTGCACAGCCGCTCTGTTTAGATATAATAGACGGTGTTCCGCACTGCATTGCCTCCAACGGAGAAATACCGAACGGTTCACTTACCGATGGCATCACATATACATCAGAGTCTTTCAGGCATTCATAAACCTGCTTTCCACGCATAAATCCGGGGAAGTGGAAGCGATCGGCAATGCCTCTTTCAGCAGCAAGATATATCATGGCATTCATCATATCACCGGAACCAGCCATGCAGAAACGCACGTTACGGGTTCTGTGAAGCACCATATTTGCAGCTTCAACAAAATATTCAGGTCCCTTCTGCATTGTTATTCGTCCCAAGAAAGTAACGACTTTGTCCTTTCCTGTGTGATCCGGGCGTGGAATAGCGTCAAACTCCGGCTTCAACGGATAAACGGCATTGTGAACAGTAAAGCACTTTCGCGGGTCCTGATGATACTGGTTAATGACCGTCTGACGAGTGAGCTCGCTCACACACATAATACAGTCAGCCCAATCCATTCCATTCTTTTCAATAGAATAAACCGTCGGATTAACTTTACCGCGGCTGCGGTCGAAGTCAGTGGCATGCACATGAATGCAAAGCGGTTTACCACTCACCTGCTTTGCATGAATGCCCGCCGGATAAGTCAGCCAATCGTGAGCATGAATGATATCAAATTCTTCCGTACGTGCAACGACTCCGGCAATTATTGAGTAGTTGTTTATCTCTTCGTGCAAATTTGAAGGATATCCACCTGCGAATTCCATACATCCGAGATCATTGACATTCATATAATTGAAGTCAGCATAGATATGATCACGCAGACGATAGTACAATTCGGGCGACATTATATTGCCGACACGATTTCTGACATACTCGTAATCAACATCACGCCATGCTATTGGCACAGCATTCATAGCCACTATATTGGCTGCACTGCGGTCTTCGTCACCCCAAGGCTTGGGCAGACACAAAGTAATATCGAGGTCTCCTTGAGCATGCAAGCCCTCTGTTATGCCATAGTTTGCGGTTGCGAGTCCACCGTAAACATGAGGAGGGTACTCCCATCCAAACATTAATACTTTCATTGTCTATCCTCCTCCTATTTCTGATAAGTGTATTTTTCAAGTAATTTCAGCGTACGCAACACTTCCGCTACATTCATGGCGAACGACATTCCACCACGTCCATGGAACGGAGGGTTACCGTCGAACAGTTCGGAGATGGTTCCAAGAGCATGATAGTTCATTTCATCCTCATATCCCACCATCTGTCTTTCTATGAAATGCAAACGTGTACGCTTGTAAAGTTTAAGGCAAGCCTCCATATAGAATCCGCCGAGCCAAGGCCATGCTGTTCCTTGATGATACGCATAGTCACGCTGTGTCTGAGGTCCGACATACATAGGATTATATCCACCGCTCTTTGGCGATAACGAACGAAGCCCCTTAGGAGTGAGCAGTTCACGTGTACAAACATCAAGGACTCCTTTCTTTTGGTCTTGTGTAAGAGGCGAATAATCGAATGCAACGGCAAAAATCATGTTCGGGCGTACGCTCCAATCCATCATATCGCCATCAACATAATCAAGCAGATATCCGTACTCGTTCAGGAATGTGTCGACGAACGATACCTTTGTCTGTTCTGCCACGCTCTCCAATTTAGAAGCAAGCTCTTCGTTTCCACGTTCCTTTTCTATAGCAGAACAGAACATTAGTGCATTATACCACAATGCATTGAATTCAACAATATATCCGGTGCGTGGCACTACGGGACGTCCGTTGGCGGTAGAATTCATCCATGTCACAGCCCTGTCTCTGCCATTTGTGTACAGCAAGCCGTTCTCATCAAGACGCAGATTAGGATGACCTCCATCTATAATATATTCCATTATCTCACGCAACAGGTCACCATAGTTTGATATACACTTTTCATTTCCTGCCGATTTGGCATACTGCTGTATAGCCCAAACCGCCCATAGAGGTACATCAGGCTGCTCAATTTCCGAAATATGAACAGTCAGCGGCTTGTCTGCCATAAATTCCCGAAGACCTTTTGCCGCCGTCTTCATTACGAGTTCAAAATAATCCTGCTCGTCTATGGCAAGGGTCAGTCCGGGCAAAGATACGAACGTATCTCTCGCACGGCTCCTAAACCAAGGATATCCAGAAAGCAAATAGCGGTCGTCATTTTTCTCATGTTTATGGAACTGGTGAGCAGCATTTACCAAGCAATGGAAAAAGTTGTCACGTGGTGCACGTTCCTCCACTTCTTTTTCAAACAGAGTTTTCAATCCACTTACACGAATAGAGGATGTAGAAGCAGAGAAGACCACGCTTTCACCTTTCTTTATAGGCATTTCAAAATATCCGGGAACATAGAGGTCTTCATTCGAAGCATAGCCTCGTTCCTGCTCCTTGGGATATTCGACACCGCGATACCAATCTGGTTGGAATATGAATTCATTTTTCTTGCTGAACTGCATGTACAATTCCGGATATCCGGCATACATACATGTCTTTACTCCATTTTCAATGATATTGTATTCTCTGCTTGCAGTAGAATTCTCGTGAGTAAACTGTCTCACACTTCTGAAAGCAAGGAACGGACGGAAACGCAGCGTCGTTGCCGAATGGGCATCGACCAAAGTGTAACGAATAAGGATTCGGTCTTCATAATGCTGAAATACCACTTCCTTTTTCAAGAGCACGCCACCAACACGATAAAGAGTTGTGGGAACCTTGTCACAATCAAATTCTCTGATGTACTTGTGACCTTTGGGACTGTAATTGTTTCCCTGGTATTTATGCAAACCGAGGTTAAATTCAGCTCCATGCTGCACAACCGTCACATCGAGTGATGAAAGCAGAACATGATTGTCGTCGTCAAGCTCCGGTACAGGAACAACCAACAAACCGTGATACTTGCGCGTATTGCAATCCACAATTGTAGAACATGAATATGCGCCAGAACGGTTTGTACGCAGTAATTCACGTCGGAGCGACTCCTCCAGGTTTGTCATTACAGCTTTTTCAAATCGTAAATAACTCATAGTTCCTTATATTAAGGTTTTTAATTCATTAGTCTCGTATTTTTCTTTAAGGTTGTACGACCACTCTTCACAGTCTTACATTCATTTCCCAAAATTAGTGATTTTTAATTTTACAACAAAAGAAAAGTCTGATTATTTTATAAAAACGCATATTTTGCGTTGCCTCAAAACGCATTTCCCTAAACGACAGTTGTTTTCCGTGATGATTATTATATTGTGTCGTATCAGAGAAAAGCACTTGCTGTTACAGGCAGAGCCTTTCGCTCTGTCAATCGGGAATAAGGAAATTTATGATTTCCTTCTCTACCCTTATATTATATATACCTACCGGAGTACTGATTAGCCTGCCATCAACGCTTACCATAGCATGAGGCGCGTCTGCCACCTGCACTTCCGTTGTACGATACGGATGGACGCTGCGATGATTCAGAAATCTTCCCGAAACAAGCAGCCACAGTCCCGCAAACAGTTGGGCTACCTTGGGGTTATACACCACCGATACATCAAGCATTCCGTTGTACGGCACGGCATTTGGGGTCTGTCCGTATCCGGGACCGCTTCCCACACATACCGTCATCACCTTGCGTCTGATTTCATCCGTATTGATTTTCAGGGCCATCTTGTACTCAAGTCTATGGAACAGCATGAGAACCAGTGAAATAACAAACGACAATGTGCGTGAGCCTAATATGCTTCGTGCCTGGCGTCGGGTGTTCATAATATCAGCAATCAGCCCTATGTTTACACAATTTATAAAATAGCGATGGCATTTTTCGTTATTCTTGTTTATGTATCTTATGCAGCCCAAATCAATTTTTCTCACTCTGCGTTTCAGCAGCCAGTCTACCGTCTGTTGCACTTCACTTTCCTTGTAGTTCCAAAAACGGGCAAAGTCATTCAGAAAACCGTTTGGTATTACTCCGAGCACCACCTCGTCGCGCACTCTCTTTTCTACCGACATCATGCAGTTTACCGCATCGTTAAGTGCAGAATCGCCACCGGCTATTATTATCGTCTTATATCCGTTATTTATCAGCATACGCATCAACCTGTCTACGCTGTTGCTATTCTCACTCTGGACGAAATCATACTGCACCCCACGTTCGTCAAGTGCCTTTTGAATTTTCGCCCATTGTTTTCTGCCACGTCCCACTCCCGATTTCGGGCAGTAGAGTATTCCCCATCTCGTTGTTTCTATAGCCATAATGTGTTTTTGTTTTATGACACAATCTGCCTTATATCGATGCTCGGCTGTCCGAGCTGCGTTGTCATCTGTATGCAAGCATCATCTGCCTTACAGTCTCCACTTTTTCGGCTGTCGGCACCGATGCTTCTATCCAATTTATTTTAAATCCACGGCGTTCCATTCCCCGGAACCATGTCATTTGTCTTTTTGCAAACTGGTGTATGGCCGTTTCCAGAAGTCCGAACATTTCTTCGCGCGTCGTGCGTCCTATCACATATTCCGTCACATACTTATATTCCAAACCGTAATATATGAGGTCTTCCGCCGCGATGCCGCTGTCGAGCAGTTGTCGTATTTCCTCCACCATACCGTCTTCAAGTCTTTGCTTCAAACGTTCGGTGATACGTTTTCTGCGTTCGTATCTGCTTATCTCTATACCTATTATTATAGAGTCTATCGGCGGCGTATCGGCAGCCACCGTGGGATGCTCACCGTTAAATGTCTCTATCTCTATTGCCCTTATTGCCCGTTTGGCAGTATCCACGTCTGTCCTGTTGTGCATGTTTGAGCCATTGCGACGTTTCAGTTCTTCAAGCATGGCAGTAAGTTCTTCAAGCGATTTTCCCTCAAGAGTAGCCCGCAGCTGTTTGTTCTCCGGTACCGATGCAAGTCTGTAACCACTTAGCACCGCCTCTATATATAGTCCCGTACCTCCGCACAGTATCGGTTGCTTACCTCTTGCCCTTATATCATCGTACGCACGGCGGAAATCATGCTGATATCTGAAGAGATTATATTTTGTGCCGGGTTCCGCTATATCAATCAAATGATAAGGTATCTGCCTTCCTCCGATAGTATAGTCGGCTATGTCCTTGCCTGTACCTATATCCATCCTTCTGTACACTTGTCTAGAGTCGGCGCTTATTATCTCTCCGTCCATTGCAGCAGCCAAGGCAGTCGCCAACGATGTCTTGCCGCAAGCCGTAGGTCCGAGAACAGTAATCATTTTCATATATGCAAATGTACAAAAAATAAATCAGTTACAACAGTATTGTAAAAAAAAAGCAGACATTGTCATACAGTGATGGCAATTGCATTAAATCCCAATAGGTCATTAGACCGACGGTTGCAGGTTAAGCTATAATATCAAGGTATTTTTAGTCGTTTCGGGGTATAATGTATGAGGTGTCTGTTTCCTCATACATTATTACATATAAAAACAGGTGCAGCCTTATGCTGCACCTGCTCTTGTTCCTGCTGCATCAGAAAGTGATGCGATAATAAATATTCGGGAACGACAGACCACTGTCATACGCCTTAATCTTATGATTCTTGTAATCATAATAATCGGCATATGGAGGTTTCTCGCCTGTTATGTTCAGCGCTTCGATAGCTACAGTGTGGTCTACACCCTTGCCGGCAAACTTGTAACTTACCGTTATGTCTATCATAACCATCGGATCGTACTGTTCTGTCCACGACTTGCTTTCTACGAATACCACATCCGGCGAACCAGCTTCATACAGAGCCTTGGTCTTATCCACATCTACCGGAGTGTGGCGTGTGCCACCTTGTACGGTACATTTTGCACTCACGTTGAGTATATTGCGGTCGTTGTTTCCAAACATCCACTCCTTACCGCCAAGTACCTTTGCCAAATATCCACGGTTATATCTTGTGTTAAACCACACACCGTTTCCATTCTGGTATTCTGCCTTGTAAAGCGAACCGTTTATCATGCCGAACCAACCGTTGTGCATATACTGCTCAAGTGTAAGGTCTACGCCATAGTTACGTCCCTTACCGTTATTGTTCAGGGCGCGGTCCACATAAACCTCCTTACGGTTGAGTACGCAATACTCGCTGCCGTCGGCTCCCACGGGTATGTCGTAAAGCCACTGATAATAAGTCTCTGCCTTCAGGTTCAGATGGTCGTTGAAGCGATACATCCACGAGAAGAGAAGGTGATGGGCCTTGCTAAGGTCAAGACCCTTATTGACATAAGTTCCCGTTGTTGGATCCTTAAAGAAGTATACATCCATCTTTTCCATTTTGCTGTGCAGTCCGTATCCCAGCGACAACGTGTTATGATAGTCGGGATTCCACTGCATAGCAGCACGTGGCTCGATGGTTGTTTCCTTGTTTAGCTTGAAATACTGCGATGTTACACCGAAGTTGAAAGTGAACTGGGGACATATCTTCCATGAGTTGGACAGATATCCGGTAAGCAGTCCGGTATGGCTGTCGGCACTATATACATAGTTATCGGGAAGAGGTTGTCCTATCTCTGTCATCTTCATGTTGAGGTCAAAGAGATATTCAGAATAGGTGACGCCCAATTTAGAAGTGAAATGCTCACTGAATCTCTTTTGCAGCGATGTTGTGAACGTAAGCTGCGAGTTCTTCTGTCTCATCACCGTGTAGGGCATACGTACACCATATTTCAGTTCGGGTGTTATTGTTGCAGGGTCGTAATACTCATCTTCTCCGTCATTCTGGAAGTATGAGCCGGCCATCGTCGTGTTCCAGTTGAATCCCTTGCCCAGATAGATGCTGTGTGAGAGACCTCCTACAAGCATCTTTTGACGTGATTCCAAATACTCACGGTCATAGAAAGTACACCATTCGTCGGGATCATCGGGGTCGTCGAGCCAATACTTGTCCTGCATGGCAAGGGCGAACACAGAGAATGTTCCGGCCTTGGCTGTCGGGAAATTCAACTTGAAACAGAGGTCCTGGAAATCTGCCTGGTCGCCATCAAGTTCCAACAAACCAATCTTGCGCGACAGTGTTGTAAATGAATATCTATAGTTGATAATGTATGACGACCCTGCCTTTTTACTTATAGGACCCTCACTCGTTCCTTCCATACCGAGAGTTCCCAGTTGCAGGGCATGCTGGTAGTTCTTGTTATTACCCTTGCGCAGTCGCATGTCCATCACACCGGAGAGGGCATTTCCATACTCTGCCGTCATTGCTCCGCTATAGAAGTCTGAGTTTGCCAACATGTTGGCATTGAGCGCACTTACCGCTCCGGCACCCATATAGAATGCGTCTGTAAAGTGGTTGGGGCTGTTTATTTCAACGCCTTCCAGTCTCCAGCTCAAGCTTTGCGGTGCATTTCCGTGTACAGAAATACCATTATTATCAGGCGAGCCTGCCACTCCGGCAAAAGAAGTGACAAGACGGGCTGGGTCACTGTAACCGCCGGCAAAACGTACAGCCTCCTCCATACTTATCATCTTGACACCTGCAAGGGCATAGAGGTTGATGGCTTTCTCCTTCTTGACATCGGGACGAATGACAACTTCCTTCAGGTCCTGCGTAGCTTCAGCCATTTCCATATTAATTATCTGCTCCTTGTTACCTGCCACAAGCACCTCATTAATAGTATATGGATTAAATCCCACATAAGATGCCTCAAGTGTGTAACGTCCCGGGGGCAGCGTACTGAACGCGTACTCGCCATCAATGTTGGTTATGGTACCCTTATTCAACTCCTTTACGTATACCGTAGCTCCTATCACGGGCTCACCTGTTGTCGCTTCTGTCACCACACCACGGATGGTCTGTGCAACAGAGTTCACGCTGACCACCATGAGGGTAATAACTGCGAATGCGATTTTCCTGAATCTTTCTTCTTTTTTCATTTTAAACAATGCAAGCATTAATTAAACAGCTTTTTTACCTTGCGAAGGTAGAAAAAAAAGTGTTTACAACACTTAAATTATAAAGAAGAATAAGCTTAACGACATTGTTTTTGATAGATTGACCGAAATTTTCTTTATTGACACAATTACCATCCCCTACCACATCCGCATCTTTAACCCAAATAGTCGTTAGATTTTAACATGCTTTATCTTTCTCTACCATATTGCAACCGTTTGGTGATGACATAGCGGACTATACCTTCGACGAAACGCAATACAAGATAATCCTTACAGAGATGCCATAGTATCGTTGATAAACATGACGGGATGCCATGATGTGTAGACTTTCTTCTTATCATCTTCCATTCCGCTTATCGGTTACCACGACAGCCCATTGCGCCATCTGAACGTAAAAACATCTGTTCAAGAATACAAGTTGTTATCATCATAATGCTAACGAGCGATTTGGGATAAACAACGCGCAGGAAGCTATAATAAAAATAAATGAGGGACAAGCCGATATGACTTGTCCCTCATGTTACTATCTTGTGAGTTAGTTATTCCTAAGAATTAACCGTTCACTTTCTTCATGTGTGCGATGAGCTCGAGTACCTTGTTAGAGTAACCGATTTCGTTGTCGTACCAAGATACAACCTTAACGAATGTGTCGGTCAGTGCGATACCAGCCTTTGCATCGAAGATAGAAGTACGAGTGTCACCGAGGAAGTCAGAAGAAACCACAGCGTCCTCTGTATATCCTAATACACCCTTCAGTTCGCCTTCAGAAGCCTCTTTCATTGCAGCGCAGATCTCTGCATAAGTAGCGGGCTTAGCAAGGTTTACAGTGAGGTCAACAACCGATACATCGAGAGTAGGAACACGCATTGACATACCAGTGAGCTTACCGTTGAGTTCGGGGATAACCTTACCTACAGCCTTAGCAGCACCTGTAGAAGAGGGGATGATGTTGCCGGAAGCAGCACGGCCACCGCGCCAGTCCTTCATAGAAGGTCCGTCTACAGTCTTCTGTGTAGCAGTTGTAGAGTGAACGGTTGTCATAAGACCATCAGTGATACCGAACTTGTCGTTCAGCACCTTTGCGATAGGAGCAAGACAGTTTGTTGTGCAAGAAGCGTTTGACACGAACTGTGTACCCTTCTCATACTTGTCGAAGTTTACACCGCAAACAAACATAGGAGTAGCATCCTTTGAAGGAGCCGACATAACTACATACTTAGCACCTGCATCGATGTGAGCCTGAGCCTTCTCCTGTGTGAGGAACAGACCGGTAGACTCAACTACGTATTCAGCCTCAACCTCGTTCCACTTCAGGTCAGCCGGGTTGCGCTCTGCAGTAACGCGGATTTCCTTGCCGTTTACAATCAGTTTGCTGTTCTCTACATCAGCCTCGATAGTTCCTTCAAACTGTCCGTGCATTGTATCATACTTCAGCATGTAAGCCAAGTAGTCTACCGGGCAGAGGTCGTTGATACCTACAACCTGAATGTCATTGCGAGTCTGAGCTGCGCGGAAAACGAAACGACCGATACGGCCAAATCCGTTAATACCAATCTTAATCATAATTACTTTGTTATTTTTAAATGGGTTAAATATCCTGTTTTTAATCAATCATACCTATTTATATATGTGCATCTTAAAACAATCTTCAGTGCAAAAACACGTCGGGAAAGCACATTTTTATTTTTTCGACCGCAAAGTTACGATTTTTTTCTATATTTGCAGCAGTTTACAGTATTAAATTATATAAAAAACAAGACAATGGGTAAATTCTTAAACGAATTCAAAGAGTTCGCCGTAAAAGGCAACGCTGTTGATATGGCTGTCGGTGTAATCATCGGAGGTGCCTTTGGAAAGATAGTCACATCGGTAGTAAACGACATAATCATGCCGCCGATAGGCTGGTTGATTGGCGGTGTTAAGTTTACTGACCTCAAATTCACTCTGCCTAAGGTAGACGTGGTCGGGCAGGAACTGGAATCGGTGACCATCAACTACGGCAATTTCCTGCAGACGATTTTCGATTTTATCATCATTGCCTTCTGTGTCTTCATGCTTGTAAAAGCCCTCAACAACCTGTCGAAACGTATAAAGAAAGAAAAGGAGGCCAACCCGGAGCCACCGGCTCCGCCACAGCCCTCAGCTGAAGAGAAACTGCTCACGGAAATACGCGACTTGCTCAAAGACAAAAAGTAATTAGTACAGAATAAATTCTTCCGGCGGATGGATTTATCCACTGGAGAACAGCGTGCAGGCTACATTCCTAACATAAACGGACAGGAATGTAGCCTGCTTTCTTTGTTAATCCCAAACAGGTCATTAGACCGCGAAAAGACATATTGTGAGAATACTATATTTTCTCTTCACATCATTTTCGCCTCTCTGCATACCATATTGCTTCCCGATTCATATCGACATAAGCCTCCATGCCTTCGCCGAAGCGCTTGCAATCTGGTAGACAGATAGGCAAAACTGACACGAAATATAATGACTTATTGGGGTTTAATTTGGAATAAACTGAAAATTATAGTAAGTTTGCAGCAGTTTCTTTCAATAATTCAATGTCACAACCCATGAAATGGTTATTACTGCACATCATAATTCTGTTCTTTTCACTTTCCGCCAACGCCCAAAACGGACAGATGGCTGCCATGAAAAATGTCATCGACGACGGATACAACTTCTGGCTTTATGCTCCGCGCGAATACCTTTATGAGAACAGACGCGTGCCGCTCATCATATTCCTGCATGGCGCCAGCCTCTGCGGCACCAACATGCAGCGCGTAAGGCGATACGGACTTCTTCACGCCATAGAAAAAGGCAGATACTACCCGGCAATGGTAGTGGCACCGCAGAATCCGGGTGGCTCATGGAGTCCGCGCAAGATAGCAAACATACTCGACTGGGTGGAACGCAACCACGATATAGACACAACCCGTGTCTACGTAATCGGCATGAGCCTTGGCGGCTACGGAACTCTCGACTTTGCCGGAAGCTATCCCGAGCGAGTAGCAGCAGCTATGGCGCTGTGCGGCGGAAGCACACTGAAGGATTTTACAGGACTGGGCAGAATTCCGCTTTGGATTCTGCACGGTACAGCCGACAAGGCTGTGCCCGTATCGCAATCGAAGAACGTAGTGAACGCCATAAAGCAGTCGGGCAACGACCGCCTGCTACGGTATGACTGGCTGAAAGGGGCTTCGCACGGCGACCTTGCACGCATACTGTATCTGAAACAGACCTACGACTGGTTGTTCTTTCACACTACGCTAGACAAGCCGCGGGAGGTGGAACGCGACATCACCATCACCAACGCCGACATGAAAAACGCATACGATGATCTCAATCCTGCCGAAACACGATTTGACATCGTGGAAAGCATCAGACAAAAAAATAACGGCAACAAATAGATAAGCCGCTGTTCTGCATTACGTCTATGCTATCATGGCAATGCCTTTTCTTCCCAACCATTCCACACCATGTTAGCGTTGTAATTGCAAACGCGTAACTGCACTTAATGAAAGTTAATTTGTAAAGATATTTGGTCGAATTTAACATTTTTAAATCCGGCATTCTAGGTGTAAAAATTTGTTAATCAAAGTGGGTCGGTTTATGCTCCCGACGGGTCGAAAAACGATCCCAGTTTTTTGGCAACGCGATTACGTCGTAATGACATCGCCATTACGTCGAAATCGCATTGCGATTT
>CAMTJK010000026.1 GCA_947072805.1 uncultured Prevotella sp. | reverse complement strand
TGACAAACCGATGAAATGGTATTATATCGCAAAACGCGTAACTCACTGACTATCAGCGCTCCCTATTTGAGATGAAAAACGCCAATTTTCGCGTCGTAGGTTACAAATCGAGGTTTGGATGCCGATTAACACACGTTAAAGTAAAGAATTTTCTAAAATGTTAATGAAACTTGAATGATAGTATTTCAGTGCTGTCCGTTCAAAATTGCAAAACAAAAAAATTGCATGTTGCATTGCGTACAGATATACAGGTATTTATTATTCACCATATGTTGATGATAAAGTGTGGTATACTCTGTGGTTCCCATTTTGGCTTATTCTTTATGGTAATTTGAAACTGTGGTCGCTATGTTATGCTGTCATCGGTATGCGTATAGGGATTGTATAGTAACTGTTGTGTCACAGCGTGTGTGGCAGATACTGCTAAAGGGAAATTAATAGAATCCTCCATTTGGGGTTTTCGTAAAAAAGCAGTAAATTTGCACCTATTATTATAATACACGAACAAAAATGAAACAGACTAAGATTGTGGCATCTATCAGTGACCGGAGATGTGATGCCGATTTCATCCGCAAGCTCTTTTATGCCGGGATGAATGTTGTCAGGATGAACACTGCCCATGCGTCAGTAGAAGGTATCAGGGAGATAGTAAGAAACACTCGCAGTGTGTCACATCACATCGGAATACTCATTGATACCAAAGGACCGGAAATAAGAACAACCGGTTGTGAGAGCCCCATTACGTATAAAGTCGGTGATGTGGTGAAGATATTCGGACGTCCGGAGATGGACTCTGAACACGACATTGTAAACGTTACTTATGTGAATTTTGCCAACGATGTGAAAGAGGGAAATCATATCCTTTTTGACGATGGTGCGTTAGATATGCTTGTAATAGGCATTAATGGTCCGGCTGTCATAGCACAGGTACAGAATGACGGCGTGCTTGGCTCACGCAAGAGTGTAAACGTACCGGGTGTACATATCGATCTGCCGTCGCTTACAGAAAAGGATGTGAAATTCATAAATCTTGCCATTGATGAAGATATCGACTTCATAGCCCATTCTTTTGTAAGAAATGCAGCCGATGTCAAGGCGGTTCAGGATATTCTGGATAGTCGTGGCAGTGACATAAAAATCATTTCAAAGATAGAGAATCAGGAGGGCGTCGATAACATCGATGAAATCATCGAAGCCTCTTATGGTATAATGATTGCTCGCGGTGATTTGGGAATAGAGGTGCCTATAGAACGCATTCCAGGCATACAACGAAGCATAATACGCAAGTGTGTACATGCTCGCAAACCGGTAATTGTGGCCACGCAGATGCTGCATACCATGATTACCAATCCACGTCCGACACGTGCAGAGGTTACCGATATAGCCAATGCCATATATTATCGCACTGACGCTCTTATGCTTAGCGGTGAGACAGCAAGCGGAAAGTATCCGGTGGAGGCTGTAGCTACAATGGCGCAGATTGCAGAACAAGCAGAAAAAGACAAGTATCGTGGTAATGATATTGACGTGCCGTTGCCTGATGATTGTGACATTCCGGCATTTCTTGCACACAATGCCATCGAGGCGACGGAACGTCTGGGCGTGAAAGGTATCATCACCGACAGCAAGACTGGTCGTACGGCACGTCATTTGGCTGCGTTCAGAGGTCCAAATCCTGTGCTCGCAATATGTTATAAGGAGAAGGTGCAACGCTGGCTTGCTCTCAGCTATGGCGTTATTCCCATAGCACAGCATGAGCAGATAGGCAGACAGGAACAGTTTATGGCTGCGTTGCGTATGCTCAGACAGAAAGGATATATAAATGTTGATGATAAGATAGCTTATCTTAGCGGAAGTTTTGCAGAGGGTGGCAGTACTACTTTCCTTGAAATCAATACGGTAAAAGAAGTATTTGACCGCTCATATCAGTTCCATTTGCCCCAATAGTCGCGGTCAAAAAGTTATAAGGAAAGTCTGTTTCTGACATGTTTAGTTCAGAGGCAGACTTTCTTGTTTCCAATAATATAAATGCCTTTTTTCAGTTTCGTTTTGTCGTTGCCGAGTTTCCGTCCGTCAATGCTGTATATGAAGTCTGAAGTTCTGTCGCTTTTTATATGCTTTATGGCATTGTCGTCACCGCCCATAAACTTGAAACTGACAGTCAGGTTATCGGTATCTTCTGTTATGTCTGTGATAGGCTTGCTCATGTATTCGCCTCTATATACCCATGAACAGGCGGGACGGGTTGTGTTGGTGAGCGAGGTGACGCCCTGAATGCCAGGATAAGGGTCGCCCTGTTCTTCGGTCAGATACATATCTCTCGTGAAAACCATGTTGCCGTATTTGTCTATAAGAGAAGCATTTTGTATCTTCTCTATGTCGGTACTTCCCTCTTTGATGGTTTCTCCGATGAAGTATTCTGGTATGAACATTCCATCGGCAGCAATGATTGTCATGCGTGGATGTCCTGCTACGTTATTCACCTTGCATCCGCCAACGGCGAATTGGCTGTCGTCATAATCCACATGATATACCAGCATGCCGTGTCCGGGTAGATATTTATTCCATCCGGTCTGTTGCACATTCTCCAGAATATAGTACTCTTTTCCGCTTTCATCCTTATCGTTCAGTATTCTGTAGGCTTTGCCTCCTGCAGAGACGGGTTGCATTGTGATGTTTGCCGGGGCATTAAGGGTGTCTATTTTCAGCCACTCAAAACGCTCGCGTTCCCATGATGAATACTCTGTTGGTCTGTAACCGTTGCGTGTGTATTCTCCGGCATCCATCAAATCCCAGTAGTCAAGTGAGTGGTTTATGCATCTTGCGGCCACGCTTGTGGTAGCTGCATACAAGTCGGGTAGCCCCATGCAGTGTGAAAACTCATGACAGAACAGTCCGATGCCGTTGATAAGTAGTCCGTATGTCGCGTTGTCTTCGGGGGTTCCGTTGAGCTCGTTGCTTACTCCGTAGCCGCAAAATCGTTTGCCGTCAAGTATCATGCTGCTTGTGAGCATTCCGGATTTGGGATAAATACAGTCGGCGGAATTGCCGATGAAGTTTTCACCGTAACCGGCATATATAATGTATACAAGGTCTATATATCCGTTGTTGTCATTGTCGTATTGTGAAAAATCAACGTTATCGTCCACTATAGAGCATGCGTCTTCAAACAGGGTATTCATGTTTTCATCATTGGCGTTACCTCCGCCATAATACTTTAGAGTCTGATTGAGTTTCACCGGACCGTATACATCAAACTGCGGCGTGAATTTTCCAAAACTCATATCGTTGAAATAACGTTTTACACTTCCGTAGTTACTGCCCATCTCTGGGTCGGTGGTCTTACTGAAGAGTTCGTCGTGATTGAGGTATTTGGTGAAGACAGCTTCTGGATTTTCCACTGTAAATGGCAGATCTGAAAATTCGACAAGAATAATGGGAATCTTGGGCGAACCGAGGTGCGGCAACAGAGAGGTAGTGTTAAGCATCGGTTCGCGCGCCATTTTAGCTTTAATGACATTAGCTTCTATCTTTTCAAAAAACGATATTTTGTCTTGTTTGTCAATCATCTCCCGTTCCGTTCTATTGCGTAATGGTGCTTCGTGGGCAATGATTCCGGTTGAAAACAATTGTCCCTTGGTGTCTACGGCAGCAATGTGGAAATCTGTTCCGTTCTTACAGAGCAAGACCCCGTCGGTCGTTGTAAAGTAGTAGAAGTCATGATTACCAAAACCTCTCACGTTGAGGACGGTACCATCACTTTGTTTAACGGACTTGATGCCGGGCTGAATCCTCACAGCTTGACATACAATAGAACAAGCTATAAACAGTAGGGTGGTGAGCAATTGTTTCATTTTTGTGTATTTTATTTGTTTGTATACTTATTTACGTGCAACTTGAAATAGTATTGCCCTCTCTTTTTTGTTATTCTTCCATAATTGATGGCGTGTTTGGGACAGTGGTGATAGCAGGCAAGACAGCAAGTGCAAAGCCCCTCGTGTTTCCAGTGAGGATGTGAATCATTGTCGAGAACAATGTTTTCTGTTGGACATGCCTTTGCACACATTCCGCATCCAATGCATGCATCATTTGCAGAAAAAGGCTTGTCGGTTATCATTCTCTTATTGAAGAACGCACCGAAGACGTAAGAGTAAAGTTTCGGTGCAGGACCTTTGGTTAGCATTTCTATGCCGGATTTACACTGCCTGACAACATCTTCTATTTCTTTTAGAGTCTCTTCTGCCTCACATATTTTTTGTTTCTCGCGTTCTTCCGTGTCGGTATACATGAATGGGAGACATACGTAAGTCTCCGGCATGATAAGCGAGAAGACACTCGATGCCTTGATGCCATGTTTCGATAAATCCTTATTGAATATTGTAATTGCTTCGCCTGTTTCGTCTCCACAAGTGCATAATGCGAAACAGTAGTGTCTGGAATAATTAATAAAGGATATCCTCGATATGAAATCTCTTACTATACGTGGCGGTTGCCAACCATGTACGGGGAAGCAAAAGCCTATACGTTCGTTGTCGGCAAGCGTGTATCGGCACTCTCCCTTCATCTCTTCAGGAATGAAGAGCATTCGTTCGCCGGTGGCTTTTGCCAGTTGTTGGGCTGCCCACCGTGTATTTCCGGTGCCAGAGAAATAGAATATCATGTGGCAAAGTTACAACAAAGAATTGAAAAACAGGAAGATGTCTCGTCTTTATTATACAATAAATGGAAACAGACTTATGCTTTTATTATGGTTTTCATATAATAATTCATCCTGTTAGGGAGTTCTGTAGAGCTGACGTTTATTGGTTTTGTGAACCATGTGGGCATGAAACCGTGTTGCTTTTTACTCCCATTAAAATTCGTCGAACTCACATTAAAATACTATCTTTGCAGAACGAAACAATAATAATATGGCAGAACAGAATAATGGCAGAGCTGCACGCTCCCAACGCAGACCGGCTGCGGTAGATAATACTTACGGACATTTGCAGCCTCAGGCACTTGATGTAGAGAAAGTCGTACTTGGAGCACTCATGATTGATAAGGATGCATATGCCGTGGTGTGCGAAATGCTTTATCCGGACAGTTTCTACGAACCAAGAAACAAGATGGTCTATTCTGCCATCCGTGACTTGAGCATGGCAGAAAAGCCCGTAGATGTGCTTACTGTCACAGACCAATTAGCCAAGAATGGTAATCTTGAGGAGGTGGGAGGTCCGGTGTACATATCGGAGTTGAGCTCTCTGGTAGCTTCTTCTGCCAATATAGAATATCATGCAAGAATCATTGCTCAAAAATATCTTGCACGACAACTGATATCGTTTGCAAGTGTCATTGAAACTAAAGCGTTCGATGATACAATTGATATTGATGACCTGATGCAGGAAGCAGAAGGCTCGCTGTTTGAACTTTCGCAGCGGAATATGAAGAAGGATTACACACAAATAGATCCTGTCATAAAGAACGCGGTGGAGGTGATACAGAAAGCTGCCGCAAACAAGGACGGATTAACGGGTGTGCCTACAGGTTATCATAAGCTTGATGAGATTACGAGCGGATGGCAACCGAGTGATCTTGTCATTATTGCCGGACGCCCTGCAATGGGTAAGACATCTTTTGCCTTGTCTATGGCTAAGAATATTGCTGCTGATTATAAGGTTCCGATGGCATTCTTCTCGCTTGAAATGAGCAACGTTCAGTTGGTAAATCGTCTGATTTCCAATTGTTGTGAGATACAGGGCAGTAAAATTCTGAACGGTCAGCTTCAGCCAGACGAGTGGGAACGTCTTGATAAACGCATGAATTCATTGCTCGGAGCACCGCTATATGTTGATGACACTCCTGGCTTGTCTGTGTTCGAATTGCGTACAAAGGCAAGACGTCTTGTTCGTGAACATGGTGTGAAAATCATCATGATAGACTATCTTCAGCTGATGAATGCAAACGGAATGAGATTCAGCAGCCGACAGGAAGAGGTTTCAACGATATCCCGCTCACTTAAAGGCTTGGCAAAAGAATTGGATGTGCCCATTCTTGCGTTGAGTCAGTTAAACCGTGGCGTTGAGGCGCGTGAGGGCTTGGAAGGTAAGCGTCCGCAGCTGAGTGACTTGCGAGAATCAGGTGCTATCGAACAGGATGCGGATATGGTGCTTTTTGTCCATCGTCCGGAGTATTATCATCTTTATCAGGATGATAATGGAAGGGATTTGCATGGAATGGCACAGATAATAATAGCCAAACATCGTAAGGGTGCTACGGGTGATGTCCTGCTGACGTTCAGAGGTGAATTTACACGCTTCGAAAATCCGGAGGATACTCGTCTCAATAATAATTCAGCTCCTGTTGGAGGTGAGATTATGGGCTCAAAGATAAATGGTGACAATAGTCCGATAGACTATCCAATTGGATACAACCCTTATGATGATGGTATGATTCCGCCTCCAATGGATGGAGGGGCACCTCCTTATTGATGACTGTTATTGTCTGTATCTGTCAATTATTGTCTGTGCTTGTTCATCGCCAAGTTCTTTGGCTCTTTCCAAATGCTTCAGACCTTCTTCTTTTTTGCCTTTTAGGCAAAGTGCATAACCGAGGAAAAGATATCCGTCGCTTGATTCCGGTGACAGGTTAATACATTCCTTAGATGTGCTTATTGCTTCTTCCAGCATTCCGACACGTACTTCAATAGAAGCTTTTTCGGCATAATACAGGTCGTTTTGCGGACTCATTTCTATCGCTTTCGTAATGTCGTCAAGAGCTTGTTGAAACATATTTCCGTCAAGCTCGGTCTGCGCTCTGATGTAGTAGAAGTTGTCGTTAAGCTGACTTGACATCAATTTCTCATATTCGTTGAAGTCGGCAACAGCGTTACGGTATCTCCCTGCTTTGGCAAAAGCTTGTCCTCTTGCTATGATATATGGTGCAGCGGTCTTCAAATAAGGACGTGAGAATGTGTTCACTGCACTGTCCAGCAATGTCAGCATGGATGTTGTATCGTTCATTATTTCCTTACACTTGGCAGCCATAAAAAACATTTCGGCGGTACGTGTCCCGCTATTTATGATAAACATATACTCGTTATAAGCTTCTTCATACTGCTTCTGGGCGAGCCGTACCTGTGCTTTCAGTTGCTTGTAGGTAGAAACAGGATTGATAGAGTATGCAGTCTCTGTCTCTTCTGCTGCTTTTTCAAGACTCCATTTGTCGTAAGGAATATTCTTTTTATAGATTTCTTTATTGTAAATGAGGCTAGCGTAGTTGTAGTGTGCATCATCTTTTTTGTCTGCGTACTTTATTGCTCTCTGCATATCCTCGTCTGCTTGGGCAAATCTGTTGGAATTTGTATGTAGACGGGCACGATAGATGTAGCCGTCGGCAGAGTTGGGAAATTTTTTTATGAAATCCTCAACAAGATTTTCATAAGCAGCGGAATCGAGTGTTGCACCGGCAATATACATTGTCAAGATGGCCTGATCTATTTCATTAGGTAATTCTTTTTTTATCAATATGCTTTTAAGTGCGGCATCGTTAATACTTAATCCTGATATTTTTAGGTCGTTGGCGAATGCCGAGCTAACGGCGAAACAGTTGTTCTTTTTGTTTTTGACCGGTGCTTGAAGTAGTCCGATAACATGTCCTTCGTCATTCAAAAAAGGACAGCTTATGGTATTTTCCGGTGCTTCTGCCATAATTGTATAATATGTATAGTTGCCAGAGAACACTTCCGCTTTTGTGATTTGCCCTTTTATTGGTGTAGGTGTTTTCTTTGCGCTATACGGCAGAAGCCATACAGCGTTTTCTTCGTGAGATGGTGAGTCGGCAAGTTTCAAGGGGACGGTTTGTTTGGCAACGGCGCGGAATTTTACTATATCATATGTATCACTGGCACCGAGAATACATTCCACTTTCATCTCTTTGCCTTTAGCATCAATGACGATGGCACTTGATGCTCCTTTGAAAGGAGTGAAACTGCTTACAGCCTCTCCTTTGTCGCCGACAAAGAAGCCGTTAGCACTTCCTATCATATTGCCGTCAGCAGAGAATGTCTTTACTGTAAATACGGATTTTGAGGCTTTCTTTATCCATGCCGGTTGTGCATTAACGGCATTGAAAACCGTAAGGATTATGATAAGAATATGTATGTGTTTCATTGTTTCAATAGTTCTTTGGCGTTATTGATGGCTGCTTCAGAGATGTCACTCCCACTCAACATCTGTGCGATTTCCCTTATTCTTTCTTCTTCATTAAGTGTCTGCATACGACTTATGGTGCCATCTGCTGTTTCTTCCTTAAATACTTTATAGTGTATTTTCCCTTTGGATGCTATTTGCGGAAGGTGGGTTATGCTTATCACTTGTCTGTCGTTATAGCCCATTTGTTGCATTATCTGCGCCATTTTCTCTGCAATTTTTCCGCTCACACCAGTATCTATTTCGTCGAAAATGATAGTTGGGAGTTTTACTGCGCCGCTTATCATAGCTTTAAGTGATAGCATGACACGGGCAATTTCTCCGCCGGAAGCGACTTGTGAAACAGGTTGGGGTGTTGTACTTCTGTTTGCGCTGAACAGGAACGCAACCTTGTCAGACCCGTCATTGTTGAAAGAACAATTTTCCAATGCAACTTTAAACTGTACATTGGGTATTCCCAATGGAATGAGAAACTGTTGCATTTCTTTCTCGATCTTAACAGCAGCAGTCTTGCGCTTTCTGCTTAATGCTTCAGCAGCTTTTGTGCATTGTTGCATTGCAATGTCCACCTCTTTCTGCATTTCAGCCAGTGCTTCGTCACTGTTCTCTATACTGTCGAGGGCCGATTTTAATTCGTCGTGTTTTACAATCAGTTCATCCACAGTGGCGCAATGGTACTTCTGCTGCAGATTGTATATTTTATCCAAACGGCTGTTGATAGCGTCAAGTTCAGAGGGATTGAAGTCTGTGCTATCAAGAAGAGCACTTATGTCTTGTGATATGTCTTTTAGCTCAATATAACAAGCATCCATCCGTTGTGTAAGTTCTTCAACATAGGGCATAACCTTGGATATGCTGTTGAGTGAATGGAGAGAATTCTTTAGATTGCTTATTATACCTTCTCTGTCTCCCGACATCAGCCTGTCTGCTTCATACAGGGCATTTTTTATTTCTTCGGAGTGGCTCATTGTTTCAGCTTTCTGTTCCAGCTCTTCCTGTTCTCCTTGTTTTAGCCCTGCATTGTTCAATTCTTCGTATTGGAATTGCAGGAAATCAGCATTGGTACTGTTTCTTTCTATCTTTTCTTTCAGTTTGTCAAGTTCCTCTGTCTTTATTTTATAATTGTGAAATGCTTTTTTGTATCCAGAAAGTTCGACAGAATCTTTAGCTATTATATCTACTACTTCCAGCTGAAAATTCTGTTTGCCGAGTAGCAGGTTCTGATGCTGACTGTGAACATCTACCAGCTGTTCTCCGAGCTCTTTCAGCAGTGAGAGTGGGGCGGGAGTGTCATTTATGAAAGCGCGGCTCTTTCCGGAAGCCGTAAGCTCACGTCGTATTATGCAGTCTGTAGCATCATATTCGATATCATTATTGTTGAAGAAATGCATCAAATCATATTTCGTCAGATCGAAATGAGCTTCTATTACACATTTTTCAGAACTGTTCTTTATGGCTCTTGAGTCTGCTCTTTGTCCGAGAAGCATACCTATAGCACCGAGGATGATGCTTTTCCCGGCACCTGTTTCACCTGTTATAACAGAAAAGCCTTGACTAAAATGTATGTCAAGCTTGTCAATAAGAGTAAAATTTCTTATGTAAAGTTGTTTAAGCATGTCATTGTCTTATTTGGTTCCATGAGTTGCTTTGGGACGCATTGATGCCCATAAGGATATCGTAGACAGCCTCTTTCTCTTTCTGTGTGCCTTTACCTTTATATATATTGGTAATCTCATCTTTCTTATAGTCGGTCCATATCTGTGGCAGAAGACTCAATGGTTTGTCTTGATGGGCTTTATTTAGGTCATCCTGAAGTGCTGTTGTTATGTTAGCCCTTCCGCGTTCTACATTATTTGCCATCTCATCGAGCCCTTTGCGATAATAGTCATACTGCAATTGCCTGAAGGGCTTCATGCCTTCCTCAAGGTAGTCGTTTATTATTGCGAATCTGTTTCTTGAATCTTCAAAAGCCTTCCATCCGCTAAAATTAAGGTTCTGTGTATTGTTCACTAGGTAGAGGCAGCGTTGTAGAATCTCGGTTCCCCCATAGGGTGAAAATGTGTCAAGGTCAAGACCTATTATGAGGTATGCATAATAGGCAAAAAGTGCGGTGAGCTGGTTATCTATATTTTCATCATTAAAAATGAGCTGGTCGAATTGTGCAAAAACGAAGTTGAAGTTTGCGTCTTTGTTGTTGTATATCGTTGTCGTGTATTGTGAGTTGTATACCGGTCGGTTGGCTTGAATCATTGCAGTACATTCGAATGTGTTTGTTGTCTTATCGTATTTGTTTATTGTGATGTTAAAATAACATACGATTTTCTCGTTTTTTTGGAATTGAAGTTCAGTCCATTGCCTTTCATTTACAAACTGTTCGAGTGTCTGTTGCAGGTTTTCAAATATGCTTACATCTGTTACACCAACCTGACTGTGGTTGATATTTACTTTTGCTTGCAGTTCTTGTGCTTTCATTTGTAATGCATTGGCAAGCAATACAGCGATAAACAGTATTTTTCTTGTCATATAATTATAATATATGTACTAATTCCGAAATGATATCATGTGCCACCTTTCCTTTACTTTTCTTGGGGTACGATTTCTTGTCTGTGGCTGATATTATACATATCTGATTATTATCGGAGCCAAAACACGTTCCCTTGTTTTTCAAGGAGTTAAGCACAATAAAATCGAAGTTCTTGCGCTTCAGCTTCTGTTGTGCATTAGTCTCCTCATCATTTGTTTCTAATGCGAATCCTATCAGCCTTTGATTCTCTTTCTTCATGCTGCCGAGTTTGGCTGCAATGTCTTGAGTAGGCTTTAGCCTTATTATCAGATCATCATTTTCTCTCTTTATCTTACTCTCGGCTGTTACCTCTGGTTTGAAATCAGCCACCGCCGCGCACAATATAGAGGCATCACATAATGGAAAGTATTTCAAGGCTGCAAAGTACATCTCTTCACAGCTTTCTACGTCGATTCTTCTAATCATTGGACTTTCTGTTTTGAGCTCAACTGGGCCTGCTATCAATGTCACTTCAGCCCCTCTTGCGGCACATTCCTCGGCAAGGGCGAAGCCCATCTTCCCTGTTGAGTAGTTTCCAATAAATCTTACAGGATCTATTTTTTCGTAGGTCGGACCTGCTGTTATCATGATATGTTTTCCTACAAGTGATTTGTCCGTTGGTTTATTTTGGACATTTATATCGTCTGGCGTATTATCGGAGAAGAAATTATCAAGTACTTTCACTATTTCTCCAGGCTCTTCCATTCGTCCTTTACCTTCAAGGCCGCTTGCCAGAAAACCGCTTTGTGGCTCTATTATATGGTTGCTGAAAGAACGCAGGCGTAGGATGTTTTCTTGCGTTGTAGGGTGCATATACATGTCAAGATCCATAGCTGGTGCTATAAATACAGGAGCTTTCATTGAGAGATAGGTTGTGATGAGCATATTGTCAGCTATACCGTTGGCCATTTTTCCCAAGGTGGATGCTGTACATGGAGCTATCAGCATGGCATCAGCCCACAATCCAAGCGACACATGACTGTTCCAGGTGCCATCTCTTTGTGAAAAGAATTCGCTTATCACTGGTTTCTGTGTAAGTGCCGACAGTGTTATAGGGGTGATGAACTCTTTTCCTGCGGGTGTTATCACCACTTGCACTTCTGCTCCTTTTTTTATCAGTTCTCTTATAATATAGCAAGCCTTGTATGCTGCTATCGAGCCTGTAATGCCTAATACTATTTTCTTGCCTTTTAGCATGTTTACAATAATTTGCTGTTTCGCAGTCTGATGCGGGTAAGCACCTGTTTTGTATTATAAGTAAAATCTCCGTTTAAAATCCATCCGTAGTATCCTGGATCGTATTTCAAAACAAGTGAAACAGATTCGCCTTTGTGTTTCCCGAAGTTGAACACTTCCGTCATCACAGGTTTCCCGTTATTGTCGAGAATAGTATTCCCATTGTTGTCTTTCTTTTCAGCCCATATGATGCGACCGGCGAAGTCCACGTTGTTGTTGTGTGATGAAAATTCCGACAAAAAACTGATGTCGTTTTGCAGATGCCTTTCCGGATCAGGCTCTACTTCGGGATTGTACTTGTCGAGTTGCCCCATAAGCACTCTGTAGGTGGCTTCAGTGTCTTGATCTGCCCTGTGTGCTTTAAAATCTTCTTCCATCTTCTTGCCGCAGTAGAATTTATAAGCCGCTGCAAGATTTCTTTTTTCCATCTTGTGGAAGATGGTCTGCACGTCTATAAGATGGCATTTTGAGAAATCGAAATCAACGCCTGCACGTAGAAATTCCTCCGCAAGAATAGGAATGTCAAAGTGGTTGGAATTGAAACCAGCAAAGTCGCATCCTTTGAAATCTTCACACAATCTCGGAGCAATGTCCTTGAATGTAGGCTTATCTGCTACATCCTCATTGCCTATTCCCGTCAGACACTTGACTTCGTCTGGTATATTTTTGCCTGGGTTGATAAGTATATTGACACGATTTTCTTCTCCGTCAGGATATACTTTTATGTAAGATAATTGGATGATTTTGTCTTTTACAATATCCAATCCCGTAGTTTCCAAATCGAAAACCACCAAAGGCCTTTTTAAATTGAGTTTCATCTTATTACAGATTCAGCCACGGATTGCATTGCTATGTGCACGCATGGTATTATGCGTGTTGCAAATGCAGTCCGTGGCTTGTATTTATTCGTTGAGGAGCATAGGCATCATAAGCATCAGAACATCCTGATTCTCTGGTTGCTCTGAGGGCAGAACAAGCCCGGCTCTGCTTGGATCTGCCAGCTGGATTATTATTTCAGGACAGTCGAAGTTGCTTAGTATTTCTATAAATGCGGAGCCTTTGAATCCTATGCTCATAGGCTGACCGTTATATTCGCATGACATTTTTTCAGTTGCAGTCTTCGAAAAGTCAAAATCCTCGGCATCAAGTTGCAGAATACCGTTGTCCATGCGGAATCTTATAAGATTGCTTGAACCGTTGGCAAAGGGTTGAACGCGACGCAAAGCGCTCAATAGGGCGATACGATCTACTGTGATTTGGTTGGGGTTGCTTTGTGGAATCACCGAGTTATAGTTCGGATAGCGTCCTTCAATGAGACGGCATTTCAGTGTTCCGTCCCCATAATTGATTTCGGCATTTCGTTCGTCAAATCTTATTGTTACGTCGCCACCGTCTTTTGTTAGCAGATTCTTGAGAAGGTTGGCTGGTTTTTTGGGTAGGATAAAGGCTGCGGGAACATCACTCTTGATGGTGAAAATTTTATTGCGCACAAGTTTGTGGCCATCGCTTGCTACTATAGAAAGACACTCAGGTGTAAGGTCGAAGTAAATGCCATTCATAACGGGACGCAACTCGTCTTGAGCGGTTGCAAATAGAGAGCGATTGATGTTGTCAGCCAATATGTCGCTTGCTATTGTTATTTCGGTAGCATTTGTCTCTATCTCTTGTGCCTGTGGAAATTCGTCTGCACTTTCGATGGGAAGCGAGAATACACCATTCTGATATAAAATACGTGCGGTGTTCTCTTGCTGGTTTACTTCAAATGTGATGGGTTGCTCGGAAAATCCTTTCACAGCTTCAAATAGATCGTGATTGCCTATGGCAAATTTTATATTACCATCACTCTCGTTCAGTTCAACCGAAGTGTGCATCATGTTTTCGCTGTCAGAAGCTGTAAGGTACAAAACATTGTTATCTATTTCGAAGATAAAGTCTGCCAAGATGGGCAGAGAGTTCTTGTTGTTTATCACTCGCGATAAGGCTGTAAGTTTACCGCTTAGGGCTGTACTTGATAATGTAAATTTCATATGTATATGTTCTTTTGTTTTATTCATTCAAATACTGACTACAAAAATACAAAAATACTGTGTTAAGAGCAAAATTATTGTTGAAAAATGCGCAAAATCAAACTATTTTTAGTAATTTCGCAAACTGATAAAGACGAGTATTATAAACAATAAATTACATAGAAATGGAAATATCTGGAAAAATCATTGTCGTTCTTCAAGCTAACAGCGGCACATCGCGTGCCACGGGAAATCCATGGATGTCGCAAGAATATGTACTTGAAACACACGACCAGTACCCCAAAAAGATCTGTTTCCGAGTATTTGGAGAGGATCGCATTAAGAATTTCAATATACAGGCAGGTGAAGAACTGACTGTTTCATTTGATATTGATGCTCATGAATATAATGGACGTTGGTTCAATTCTATTAATGCATGGGCTGTAAATCGCAATAATGCAGCACAGACCAGTACTACACAATCACCTCAGGCAGCGCCTTCGGCAATGCCTTTCCCTTCTGCATCAGAGCAGTCGGCTGGCGATAGCACTGATGACCTTCCATTCTAAAGCTCGTCGCCCGAATATCAAAACGAATTTTAATTATCAATAAAGGCAGTATCAATTTGCGATACTGCCTTTATTGTGTCTCTATAAGTTCATTGCTGTTTGTGGCAATCTTTCAAAACCTTTATTCCAGCTCATAAACAGTGCCTTTTGAGGCGTCTGAATTACGGCTTCTGTAGTTCGGAAGTGATAGCCTTATAATAAGTATATTATCTATTTGAACTGTTTGTAGCATCGTAATTGTCAGACTAACATTTCGTATCGTCTATATATTCCACTTCTATGGTTTGTATGTCTTCAGAAATAGGCGTTTGCTCTTGTTTTTTAGAGTGCGTATTTTCTGTTGCATTGCTTTCCGCAACATTTTCTATCTTAGACGTGTTGTTACCTGATGCGCCCGGCGAGGTGTACTCCGGATGCTTATGCTCTTTACTTTTCATTCTTTGAGCTAAACGTTCCTGCTTGAAATATACGAAAGAAAGTAGCGCAAGTGCAACCACAAACATATAAATCCATATGGCATCGGATGATAAAAGGAAGTAGGGCGGTACGGTAACCTCAATGATTCTAAGGTCGAAAGCGTCAGGGGACTCCAACAGAAATGCTTTTACCTTGAATTTATATTTGCCTGCCGGAATGTCTTCATACTTTGCTATGCGGTCTTTGCCGGCATTTATCCATTCCTCATCGTAGCCTTCAAGCATGTACTGATAGTGGACTCTGTGCTGCAACTGGTAGTTGAGTGAGGCAAAACGGAATGCAAATCCGCTCTTGCGCGATGGCAGTTCCACATCTTTGCTGTCGGGAACGTAGTATGGAATGGAGTCGGAGTATCTCGGACTTGTCAGTTTGTCGTCAATGAAAAAGTCGGTTATTTTCAGCTTTAACATAGAACCGCTGGAATTTGTCAGCTTCTTTTTATCAACATAATAGAAACCATCGAGCGTGCCGAAAACAATATTCCCATTGGGAAGAACTATTGCCGCTCCTTCCGAACATATTGTGTCATCTACGCCGTCAAGTATTGAGAATGTACTTAATATGCGTTTTTCTGTGTTGAATGAACATAGCATGTGGTCGGTGGCAAACCATACGTTGCCTTGCTGGTCGAATGCGATACTCTTAATCTCCTCTGAAGGTAGTCCGTTGCGGCTGTCGAATGTTTCAAATTTCCAATTCCCGTTATCGTCCTTACCTTTAGTACAGCTCAATCCACCTCCGTTTGTACCAATCCATACAGTTCCTTTATTATCGCAGGCAAGGCATACAATGTCCTTGCTGTTTAGTTCCTGTTCTGCATTCAGTGTTTCTGATATTTTCTGAATGCGCACCCTGTTGTTGTCGTATGACATCAGTAGTAAGCCATCGGTGGTTCCAGCCCATACATTGCCATCTTTGTCGAGTGTAAGAGTTCTTACTTTATTGTATGAATTGTAGGGATAGTGGCGCATTACGTTTTTGCTGTTCAGAAACATATATTTGCCGTTGGGGCGTTTAGTGAGAATGTTCACGCCTCCACCGTATGTTGCAACCCAGATATTGCCCTTTTTGTCTTCTACTGTGCAATAGGGGTTGTCGGAACTCAGGCTCATTGGGTCCTTTTCATTATTTTTAAATAAAGTCATGTGGAAGCTGTCTCCAAACGGGGTCATCTTTATCAAGCCAGTGCCCTTTGAGCATATCCAATAATTGCCTTTGCTGTCTTTGTTTATTCCGTAGATTCGTCCGAGTTTGTTACCGAGTCCGTCTTCCGTTATAACTTTCTCGCTTTCCGGACCATTAAAGAAGAATAGACTGCTTTGCTTGTTTCCCACGAGCAGGCGCTTTGTATCTTTGTCATAATACATTGCTCTTACTTCATTGATGTTGCTTGATTCAGCATCTGGGAACAGCTGTATGCGTCTGATTGTCTTCTTAAGAAGATCTAATTTTTCGAGACCTTTGCGGCTTGTTGATTCCAGTACGACGCCTTCCGGCAGGGCAAGATAGGTGGAAACGGTGTTTGATAGGTTCCAGGAGTTAGCTGGGTTGTTATGGAAGTATTCTACTTCGTCTGTTTCCCTATTGTAATATCCGAAGCCGCCGTGATTCATGCTTACCCACACAGTGCCGTTTACCTCGGATATTGTTGCGCCGTTTACATCATATTCAGGTACAAGCACTGTCTGGGTGAAGTCTTTCATATCGCCCGTCTCGAGATTGAGTCGCGAAACACCATGTTTACTTGTGGTAAACCACAGTATATTATGGCTGTCTACAAATATTGACTGTATGGTCTGACCAAGCTCAAGGATTGTTTTGGGCTCTTGTCCGTAAGCGAAAGAGAGAATCTTTCCGGAAATTGTGCCGGCATATATGTTGAAACCGTTGGAAAACATGCATTTTATTGATTCGTCGAGGAACACTCCTTTCCTGTCGATAACTTCATCGTTCATGTTCAGGCGATGTATACCTTTGTTTGTTCCAACCCATATGTCACCTTTATATCCTTCCACGATAGATGTGGTATTAAGTTGCGCTGTATTGATGAGTTGTGATTTCATTCCTTTTGCGTCGAGCCTCATCTTATATATACCGATATCATTCACAATGACAAGCACGTCGCCGCTGCTCGTGACGGTAATCTGACTGCTTGTTTTAAAATTCTGGTATCCGGTGAGACCGTTAAAGGCGTTTCCTATCTTATCCGTAATCCGGTTGAGTACGTAGACACGTCCGTCATACATTCTCAGCCAGATGTTCTGTGACTGGTCTATCTTGATGTCAATGATGCGGTTGTGCAGAAGTGGAATATGACTGCGGTTTCCTGTTTCGTAATTGTAGAAGTTGAAGCCGTCGAAACGTGAAAGACCGTTCCATGTGGCTATCCATATATATCCGTAATCGTCTTGCTTGATGTCACTTATGGCGTTGCTTGCCAAACCGTCATCGGTGGAGTAGTGTGATAAAGATGCTTGAAGCAATTGAGAATAGGCGTTGATGCCCATCATGAACATTGCCGTCAGAAGAATGATTCGTGACGTTAAAACACCCGCTTTCTTCATGTCGTTATAGCGTTATCTTGTTCTTTATTGGAAATTGTGGTGCAAGTTACTTAAAAATATTCAAATGAGAAAATATTTTATATGGAAATAGCCTTGTTCGCATTGTATTGTGGTCATGTATTGTGGTCATGCAGGACAGGGAAAATGTGACACGCAGCATCCCTTCTGTTTTGATTTATGTTGTATCGGGTTGCAGCGAAATTCGTTTGTATAAAGCCTTATTTGTCAAGCAGGTCGGGGCGCAGCATTCGTGTACGTTCCATGGCTTGTTCCATCTCCCACGCTTTGATTTTAGCCTCATTGCCGCTTAACAGGATGTCCGGAACACGCCATCCTTTATATTCCGCCGGACGAGTGTATATAGGTGCTGCAAGCATGTCGTCTTGGAAACAATCAGACAAAGCGCTTTGTTCGTCGCCTATAACACCGGGGACAATGCGCACAATGGCATCTGCCATTACTGCTGCTGCCAACTCTCCACCGGTGAGAACATAGTCACCGATACTTATTTCACGGGTAATTAGATGGTCGCGTACGCGTTGGTCTATACCTTTGTAATGACCGCATAAGATGATAATGTTGCCTTTCATGGATAGTTCGTTGGCAACATGCTGGTCGAAGCGTTCTCCATCTGGCGATGTAAAAATTACCTCATCGTATTCGCGCTCGGCTTTCAGAGCCGTTATAGCACGGTCTATGGGTTCGCATTGCATTACCATTCCGGCAAAGCCGCCATAAGGATAATCGTCTACACGTCTCCACTTGTCGGTCGTATAGTCACGAAGATTGTGTAGATGGATTTCCGCGAGCCCTTTTTTCTGGGCTCTTGCCAATATAGATTCGTTCACAAAGCCTTCGAGCATCTCAGGCAATACGGTTATAATATCAATTCTCATAGGTGTGGCAAAATTACTGAAATTTGCTTAAAATAAGCTGTTATGGAGCTTAATAAATCTAAAATAATGCCTTTCCGTGATGCCTTAAAAACGACTTTTTTTGTTATTTTTGTCTTGATTATAAACTTCAAAAATATAAATATTATGTCAAAAACTATTGATTTGCAAATTGAAAAAAGCCGGGTGCTCATTGATGGACTGCGTAAGAATATAGACGCCTTGAGGGATAAGGGCTTCGATGGTGGCGAACTCGACACAATGGCAGCTGACCTCGAAGCCTTGAGACAGGCAAACAGGGAATGTGATGCGATACGTGAACAGCTTTCTGAAAAGGTAAAGGCGGTCAATGATATACTAGCTGGAGTAAAGGAAAAGTTTGCAGAGAAAAAGAGAATAATCAAGGGATATTATCCACAGGAAGAGTGGATAAAATATGGCGTACTGGATAAGCGTTGAATTTCCCTAAACCATCAGACTGTCGGATGCTGTTCGTCCGGCAGTCTTTAGGTTTTTATATAGTATAAAATAAGTTTTCGGTAGTCTGCCCTGTATTTTATTGTCTGAAGAATTCAGATATTTCCTTTATTCGTTCCATACCCGCTTCACGACCTATAGTATATACCCTCCACATTTCTTCTGGATCATGTGAGATATGACCGATGGGCAATGTTGATATAGGTCGTATTACCATGCATCGCCCTTCGTTTTCAGCTTGTTTTACATATTCAGTCTGTGCATTATACATTTCGTGTCTTCTTGCCATGGCTTCAATCATCCGAGGATATTTTCTTAGCCACCACCGTATGACGGGCATCAGCCGGATAGGCTGCTTGACATAACTATCTGGTTGGGTGAGAATAACGAGATTACGGCAGAAGCCGATGTTTTCAAAATATTGAAGAGGTATGGAGTCGGCAACTCCGCCGTCAAGAAGTTTCATTCCCTCGAGTTCTACGATACGTGACAATATGGGCATAGACGCAGAGGCACGAACCCAGTCAAAGAACATATGACCGCTTTTCTCACACTTCTTGTATACAGCCTTACCTGTTTCCACATCGGTGCACACGATGTGATATTCCATGGGATTTGCCTCGAATGTTGTTCCGTCGAACAAATCATATTCTGTAGGAATGGTGTGATAGGCAAATTCTGCATTGAAGATATCTCCGCTACTAAAAAGTGACCTTAGACTACAATACCTCTTGTCTCTCGCAAACCGCATATTGTATCTTACAGCACGTCCGGGTTGGCACGATTTGTAGTTGCATCCGAACGCAGCACCAGCAGAAACACCTATTAGACCGTCTGGTCTTATGTCGTGTTCCATCATTACGTCCAGTATTCCAGCAGTGAACATTCCACGCATAGCACCGCCTTCAAGAACAAGCCCTTTTTTATCCTTCTTGTACGCAGTCATTCCTATAGAGCTTTTATCAATTCAGCATCGGCAGCAGTCCATTCCAGTAACGGTAACTCCTTGCGTGTGAGCCATCTGTATTTGAGATGTTCAAGTAGCTTGAAATCGTCGTGCTCATTGCCGTGGCATAGGTAGGCCGCGATGGTTACAGAGAAGTCGGGGTAGTCGTAATCGATGATTGAAATGAGCTCTTCCACGTTGATATCCCAGTCCATCTCTTCCTTTATTTCACGTTTCAATGCTTCGCGGTCGTCCTCTCCTTCTTCTACTTTTCCGCCCGGAAACTCCCATCGCTCTGAGATATAGTCATATTTGCTGCGGCAACGTTGCATACATAGGTATTTGTCACCTCTCTTTATGACGGCAGCCACTACTCGCGACTTTTTTTCTGGTGATTGTATCATATATATATAATGTGTATTTTGTTGCTATCTAAGTGTGTAAGCTTGAAATGGAGGGAGATGCTCAGTTTACGTTTATGTAATCAACCGGTTTCCGAGTGCAGCTTATTTTATGCAAAGATAATGCAAACGAGCGTCAAGAAAGCTTGCTTTAGCTTGCCCGAGTGCAG
>CAMTJK010000025.1 GCA_947072805.1 uncultured Prevotella sp. | reverse complement strand
ATGTTAAATTCGACCAAATATCTTTACAAATTAACTCTTTTTAAGTGCAGTTACAGCGATGCTTTTCGATACCGACACAGGCATCAAATTTTGTAACTTTTAGACAACCTTTTCGTTTATGGAGCTCTCTAAACACACAGAGCCTTCCGCCTGTACCATTGCCTGACACCTGCGGATGGCTCTGTATCTATATATGAATAAAGAAGTTACGGCATAGCCTTTACCCCCTCGAAATCCCTAAGGCTTAGGGAATTTACTGATCGTCTTCCTCCGTCACGACTCGGCATAACGTTCATGCAAAGCTTGATGATTCTGCTCTCACTGTTCCGTCGGTTGCGGTCGTTCTTTGTTGTATATTCCATCTTCTTCATATACTATTTATTATAATGTGGCTCATCACCCAGTTGCGAGCGAATACACCAAATTGCGCTGCAAAGCAAATGCAAATCGAGAGCAGAACTTGCCAAGCTTGCTTGAACAAATAAGTCTAAATATCGTGCCAACGAGTGCAGAGCCAAACTTGTTTGAATATTATGCCGAGTGCAGCCAATATTCAACGAAGTTAAATGCAGCTTTGCGTATGCAAAATACGCATATTTTCTCTCATACAAGCATCAAAATGGAGATTCTTTCGTTTTTGTTTTAACGTTTAGAGCCATTTTCCGCAAATATTTTGCCCTTTTTACATGAATTTGTCTACGATTAGCTCTGTGGGCAGGTTGAATATCGGCAGTATTTAAAATAAAGTGGGCAACGTCATAATACAGAAATATTATGGTGCTGCCCCTTCTTTTTATCATCATAATGCGAATGACCAATAGGAATAAAAAAAATTGATTGTCTCACGACAACCAATCTTTCATTAACCTTAATAATCTAATACCATGAAAAACACATTGCAAATTTATATCTTATATCGATATACACAAAACATGAATAAGTGTAATATTTACTTTTTAATTTTCTTTAAACGTTTTACCATTCCATTTAAGGGATATTTGCCTATAAATGCTTTCAATTTGTTCTTTTTTATCGTCAGTTGCTGACATTATGTGCGGCTTGCCTTGAAGTGTGAGTGTCATGTTGCTCTCTGACAGTCGTGCAACAATCATGACAGGATGTTGTGTCTCACAAATCAAGGAATATTGTTCAACATCCATAGTATCCGGACGTTGTATAATCCGCTCTCTGTAATTCGATATTGGGTCGTCGATATCAAGCGGAATCCAGTTCGTGGAGTAGAAATTAACATTACTTGCCGCCGGGACTTCACCGTAGCTGCAGGAAACACAGAGAATGGTCGATAATGTATCATATTCAGATTGGTCTGCCGGAAGCAGTTTCATTTCGACAGTCAAAGATTTGCTTGCTTCAAGAAGTATGTAATCATCTGTCATTTTTACTAATTTTGTAGTATCATCAAATTCGTTTACAACTTCAGATTTCATTCCGGATTTGATGAAATCAACCAAATCTAATTTGTTGTTATTGGTTAGATACGGGAACATCGTTTTCGGCATCTGACAGAATACATCACCAATAGTAACTGTTTGTTGCGCATTACAAAGCAAGGGCAGGCACAAGAACAACGCCCGGAATATCAAATGTTTCTTCATAAAGTTTTATTTGCGGATAAATGTGTTTAAACAATAAAATGTTATACAGATGAATGACGTATAATAATTGTTGTTTACAGTTTTAATATGTTGTCATATTCTAAATCAAAATGTTTACCTATGCTGGTTACGATAAGTCCGGCACCTTGCTTCTGCACTTCCCTTTGCATCAGGCTGCCCATAACCCGGGAGTTGTCATCGTCAAGGTGGCTTATCGGTTCATCAACAAGCAGAAACTGAAAGGGTTGTGCCAACGCTCGCATCATAGCCACCCGTTGTTGTTGTCCGAAGGACATTCTTGAAATTCTTGTATTTACTTTGTCTGGAATGCCGAGTTCTTCAAACCAGGTCAAAATTTCTTCTTTGGTTTTATGCTTTGTAAGTTTGTTCTTTATTTCAACATTTTCAAAGGCGGTGAGTTCCGGAAACAGGCGTAGTTCCTGAAAAAGGTGGCTAATGGCTCTTGTACGAAACATCACCCAATCCTTTTTTCTGTAACATCTAATATTAACATCATCGAACAATAATTCTCCCTCGTAATCATTGCGATACCCCATTATATAGCTGCAGAATGTGCTCTTTCCTTTCCCGCTTTCGGCCTCTATCAGATATGTATGATTACGCTCGAATGTGACATCGTTCCTCCAGATATCAGACTCTGACATAATGGCTGTTTTAAATACTTCTGGCAGCATTGACCTGAATCTTATTCTCTCCATATCTGTTATGTAAATTACACAATCATTAAATGATGCACACGAGCTGATTATATAATAAAATAATTAGAAAAAACTTGTTATTCAGACGAAAGATGTAACATCATCAAAGCGGAAATTGCAGCCGTTTCTGTGCGCAGTCTACTGCTACCAAGAGTTATTGGGATAAATCCTGAATCTACAGCCAATTTAACTTCATCAACAGAGAAGTCACCTTCCGGACCAATTAGGACTGTTATGTCTTCCTCCTTATTTGATTTTAACTCGTCGAACAAGTATTTACGTTCCGTTTCATCATAGCAATGTGCTATATAACGAGCTCCATGATTATGCCCTTTTATAAAATCGCCAAAGGAAAGCATTTCGTTGATTTTTGGTACATATGCCTTGCGGCTTTGTTTTACTGCCGAAATTACAATCTTCTCCAGACGTTCACGCTTTATGGTCTTACGTTCAGAAAAGCGACAGTTAAGAAACGTTATTTCGTCAACGCCGATTTCTGTTGCTTTCTCTACCATCCACTCCATTCGTTCCATCATCTTTGTCGGAGCTATTGCAATGTGGAAATGTTTCTTCCATAGCGGCTCTTGAGGATAAGTTTCCAGAACCTTATATGTACAATGTTTAGAGGATACCATGGTGAGAACAGCCTTATAGAAGCATCCGTTGCCGTCAATTAAATTAATCTCGTCACACTCTTTCAATCTCAACACACGTGAGGCATGTTGGGCTTCATCACAAGGAAGTTCATCTGATGACTTTACATTGGGCGTATAGAAATATCTCACTTCTTTCATTGCAGGTCGGTCTTCTGGGTTCTGTTGTTCAGTTCATCTTTTATCAAAGCAGCCAGACGATAGTTTTCTGTTTCTATTGCTTTATTAAGCTCCTCCTTCAACTTCTCTGTATCAAGAGTGTTGATTGGTATGGCCATCCGTTCCGAACCGGAATTATATGCTATACTCTGCTTGTTCATCAGGCTATTTTCTATATATATGGGAATATTTGCAATCAAGGAAAAAAGAATTGCATCACTTAGTCGTATCTGATATATATTTAAGGAGTCAAGATCAATCAGCGTGGTCATATATTCTCCATCAACAATACTATGAATATTGATTTCATAACAATTCTGCTTATTCACATCCCCCATTACAGCCATTAAAACTTCTGGAAGATATTTAGATGTATCATAATGCTCCGCTTTTCTGAAAGCTATCTGATATTTCATTGCTTTGTCACAAACAACACTGATAGCACGCTTTTCTCCTTCGTCTGTCAAAAGAATGACAGCCATGCCGTCACTGCCCACTATCTCTGACATGCCATTAAATATCAACTTCGTTCTATTCATTTACAACGTCTTTTCTATTCGTGCGGAAAATCAGAGCGAACAACACACCCACAACAAAAGCATATGCGGCAAATATATACCAGCATGTTTGCCAATCGGTTTGACTATCTGTTGTGTAATGATTAACAATTGCCTGAGCCGTAAGCGTACCACATGTTGCTCCAATACCGTTTGTCATTAACATAAACAAGCCTTGTGCACTTGAACGTATGGATCTGTCCGTATTACCATCAACAAACAATGAGCCTGAAACATTGAAGAAATCAAATGCAACGCCGTATACAAGCATGGAGATAACAAACATCCAAACACCGGAACCAGGATTGCCTAATCCGAAAAGCCCAAAGCGGAAAACCCACGCAAACATAGCAATGAGCATGACATTCTTTATTCCGTACCGTTTCATAAAGAAAGGTATCAATAAAATACAAAGAGCTTCACTCATTTGTGATAGTGAAATAAGTATGTTTGCATGTTTTACCCCAAATGTATCGGCATATTCTGGTATTGAAGCAAATGATGTAATAAATGGGTTTGCAAATCCATTCGTTATCTGTAAGCTTACGCCAAGTAACATGGAAAAGATAAAGAATATAGCCATCCTTTTTTGTTTGAATAATGCAAACGCACGAAGTCCAAGTGCATCAACAAATGATTTTCGGTTTATGCCCTTCGATATAGGACAAGCAGGAATAGTATATGTATACAAAAATAATATAATACCCATAAAAGCAGAGACAAGGAATTGGTTTGGTGATGACTGGAAGCCAAGCAAATCAACTGCCCACATCGTGAAGATGAAACCGATTGTTCCAAATACCCTTATGGGTGGGAAATCTTTAATGGTATCCATATTAGCAAGTGACAGAGCATTATATGCTACAGAATTGCTCAATGCTAATGTAGGCATATAGAAAGCAACACTAATTGTGTATATTGGAAATAAATACGCATGGTATCCACTCATACCGCAATATGCAGTAGCAATCATAAACAATGCGGCAACAAGATGACAATATCCCAACAAGCGCTGTGCCGGTATCCATCTATCAGCCACTATACCCATCATAGCAGGCATGAATATAGACACTATTCCCTGAACAGCATAAAACCATCCGATATGGTTGCCCATACCAATATTAAACAAATACGTACCCATTGAGGTAAGATATGCTCCCCAAACAGCGAACTCAAGGAAGTTTAATAGTGACAAACGAACTTTAATATTCATAATTATTGTATTTTATTTCCATTCTTATATGCTCTAAGTATGCCTTTTTTATCTTTCCTAACTATTATTATTCCACCAAGCCATAGGGTGTTGGGTTGTTCCTCTTCAAAATGATAATAGTTTGTGACAACTCCTGACGATATTTCAACAACACATTGGGATATTTTCTCTTCGCCAACAACGACCTCATTTGAAGCAACTTTCACCATCTTATTACTCTTTGTTTTGTATGCGGATCTGGGCATCATGCCTTATGGGATTGATTTTCACTGGTCGTATTGTCTCTTGAAGAATGTTTCCTTCTTCTATTCTCTTTAAAGAATCGGCAATAACCGCATTTGTATCTTCCTGGTTTTCCTGTTGCTCCTTACTATGGAATCGGATGAATTGTATCTGGTTAATAAACATCAACTTTAACGTATTCGAGTCGTCATTCCCTTTACTTAAATAAATAAAACCTTGAATTTCCTTAATTTTATCAGAGCATCCAGGTATACGAAGCTGTGATAAACCAGAAACAGAAATACGCGTGAAATGTGTAGATATACTGTCATTATCATATTTGACAGCTATATATAGGATTGCGTCTTTTGTACCACCCTGATAAATGAAGTCGGCCATAAAATTAAACAAGAAAGAATCTCCCTTTTTGAATGTAGAATCACATTCTATCTTAAAATCAAGGCGATTATAAGGTGCTGCTGGGGTAAGTAACGCAGAATTGTTTTCCTTCCATATATTAGCAGTATCACCATCAGCACTGTATTGAGAATACTGGCTTATTGCTCCTATATTAGCACCTAAACCGAGTGCCTCTTTTTCCATGCGTTCAGAAATGTGAGAGTATATTTTATGTAGCTTATCTGCACGATTATAATAATAGACAAGCGAAGAATCGAACTCTGCTTCTGTAATTCCATGTTTTTTTAAAACGGCATAATACAGATAATTACGAGTATATATTGGGGCGTTTCCAAATATGTATTCACCATCTGTGTTGCGCTGATATGCCATTGCTTGTGAAAGATGATAATCATAAAGAATTTCTTCCAGTTCGTCTGGCTGTATATACTCACCTGGCACAGTAGGCTTGCACGAACAAACAGATGTAAAAAGAATTACCAGAAGCCAGAAACCATTAATACGTTTTCTTGAAAAAATCACCTTCTGCATCATCATTAGTCTTCTTTCATGGAAGAATCCTCAACAACCTTTTGGGTCAGCGAAAGTTTGTTGAGTTCCTTATGGTAAAAAATAAGTAGCATTACAAAACCAACACTAATGCTTGCATCCGCAAAATTGAACACAGGACTAAAGAATATAAACTCATTCCCTCCAAAATATGGCACCCAATCGGGCCATGTCGTAACAATCAAGGGGAAATAAAACATGTCAACAACTTTGCCCATTAAAAATGGTGCATAGCCGGAGCCAAATGGAACAAAATAAGAGATATAATAATCGGATGAGGCACTAAAGAACAATCCATAAAACATGCTGTCCAATACATTTCCTATTGCTCCGGCAATAATCAATGAAAGGCAGATGATATATCCGACTCTTGCTTTTTGCAGAATCTGTCTGTATGCGTAATATATCAATAAACTTATCAGAATAATGCGAAAAAAGGAAAGCAGCAATTTACTTCCAAATTCCATACCGTATGCCATTCCATTATTTTCAATGAAGCAAATGCGGAACCAATTGGTTATGTAAATGCTTTCATGGAGTGCCATGTGGGTTTTTACCCATATCTTTATAAGTTGGTCTATCAAAAGAATGGCTATAACCAAAAGTATAGCCATTTTTCCATTCGTCAATATACCTCTTTTTATTTTCATTTCTTGCGATTCTGTTTCGACTCAACGCTCAGCGTTGCATGAGGTACAGCACGAAGACGTTCCTTGGGTATCAATTTCCCAGTGATTCTATCTACGCCATAAGTTTTGTTTTCTATGCGTATCAAAGCAGCTTCTAGACCTTGTATGAATTTTTGCTGACGGCTTGCCAACTGAATTAATTCTTCCTTGCTTTGCGTTGCACTTCCTTCCTCCAATATCTTATATGTAGGTGATGTATCATCGACATCATTACCATCTTGATTCATCAGCACTCTCATCATCTGCTCATAATCGCGTTTTGCAAGTGCCAACTTGTCATTTATGATACCTCTGAACTCTTCCAACTCTTCATCATTGTAACGTGTTTTCTCTGTCATAATAGAAAGTTTTAGTTCATTAATTATTATACTATTTCAACTTTTATGGTTGTTTTAACGCCATCAATATCCATTTCCGTGCCATTATTATCCTTAAGAATTACAGAATTGGCAAGAACCTGAACCTTTATATAATCGACGAAACCTTGAATGGCCTGATTTATAGACGGACTGGGGGAAATAAAAACATTTATTCTGTCCGTTATTTCAAGACCATTATCTTTTCTCAAATTCTGGATTCTATTTATTAATTCACGAGCCATGCCCTCGTTTTTAAGTTCCTCTGTTAGTTCAACCTCTAGAGCAACAGTTAAATTACCTTCATTGCTTACAAGCCATCCTGGAATATCTTCGCTAATAACATCTACATCCGCAGATTCTACGGTGACTTTTTGTCCTTCAACATCAACGGTAAGAATGCCATTCTTTTCCAATTCAGCAATTTCTGTCTGCGTCAAGGAGTCCATGGCCGATGAGATGCTCTTCATCAATTTACCAAATTTTTTACCCATTGTACGGAAATTGCATTTTACTTTCTTAACCAGCACATCAGAGCCTTCAACAAACTTTAGCTCTTTTACATTAACCTCGCTGATTATCAATCCCTTAACAGCTTCAATATGCTGTTTTTGATTATCATCAATGGCAGGAATCATTATAGCTTGTAGGGGTTGTCTTACCTTTATGCTTACCTTACGTCGCAATGCCAAAACCATTGAGGTAATCTTCTGTGCCATGCCCATTCTCTCCTCCAAATCCTTATCTATAAATGATTCATCGGAAATCGGGAAACTTGCCAAATGTACCGATCCTACATTTTCATGGTTTGTTACACTCACTAAGTCCATATATAATTGGTCTGCGTAGAAAGGGGCAAATGGGGCAAGCAATTTAGCAACAGTTTCCAAACATGTACATAACGTTTGATAAGCTGAAAGCTTGTCTGCACTCATTTCTTTACCCCAGAAACGTTTTCTATTCAATCGTACGTACCAATTAGATAAATCATCATTCACAAAAGACTCAATCATACGTCCTGCTCTTGTAGGATCATATGCTGTCAATTCTGCATCCACATTCTTGATTAAAGTATGCAATACAGAGAGTATCCATCTGTCTATTTCGGGTCTATCAGACAATGGAATTTCCGGCTGCGAATAATCGAAACCATCCACATTAGCATACAAACTGAAGAAAGAATATGTATTATATAAAGTGCCGAAGAACTTCCTTCGTACTTCATCCACTCCCTCTGGATCGAACTTGAGATTGTCCCAAGGCTCGGAATTTGTCATCATATAGAACCGTACAGGATCAGCTCCATATTTTTCCATCATTTCAAACGGATCCGTAACATTTCCTACATGTTTGCTCATCTTGTTTCCCTTGGCATCCAAGACAAGTCCGGTAGATATAACATTCTTGAACGCAACACTATCAAACACCATTGTTGCTATTGCATGAAGAGTAAAGAACCATCCACGAGTCTGATCGACGCCCTCATTTATGAAATCAGCAGGGAAGGCAATACCTTTCTCTATAAGATCACGATTCTCAAAAGGATAATGAATTTGTGCATAAGGCATAGAGCCCGAGTCAAACCAAACGTCTATCAAATCACTTTCACGTTTCATAGGTTTGAAGCTATCACTTGTTAATATAATATTATCCACATAAGGTCTATGCAAATCTATTCTGTTATAGTTTTCTTCCGAATAATTGCCCGGTTCAAATCCCTTGTCCTTTAGCGGATTGGACATCATAAATCCTGCAGCGACAGACTTTTCTATTTCGTAATATAATTCCTGCAAACTACCTATACATTTTTCGTTGCAATCTTCGTCACGCCATATCGGAAGAGGTGTTCCCCAAAAACGAGAACGTGAAAGATTCCAGTCATTTAGGTTTTCAAGCCAATTACCGAAGCGTCCTGTACCAGTAGATGCGGGTTGCCAATTTATGGTTTTATTTAATTCGACCATTCTTTCCTTCATCGCTGTTGAACGTATGAACCAACTGTCAAGAGGATAATAAAGAATAGGTTTGTCAGTTCTCCAACAATGCGGATAATTATGTACATGCTTTTCAATCTTTAAAGCAGTTCCTGTTTGCTTCATCTCCATGCATATGACAATATTCAGATCTTCTGCTTTACCTGCAGCATGCTCATCATATTTACCGTTTATATTAAATTCAGGCTTATATGCATTTTTAACATAATCACCAGCATGGTTCTTATATAAACCCACATCCAAACATTTTTCAACGAAATTAGCATCAAGGTCTTCTATTTTATAATATTTTCCTTGCATGTCTACCATCGGACGTGTTTCACCTCGCTTGTTTATCAAGAACAAGGATGGAATATTTGCAGCATTTGCAACTTTAGCGTCATCGGCACCAAAAGTTGGAGCTATATGTACTATTCCAGTACCATCTTCAGTTGTTACATAATCACCAGATATAACACGAAAAGCGTTTGAGGCCAGTTCCACAAAACGGTCCTTGCCATTCTCCGAAACAAATACCTTTGCTGGATTTTGTTTAGCAAAATCTTTTACATACACAGGTGAATTCTCATCCAGCTTCATGCAAGGCTTAACCCACGGCATGAGCTGGCAGAATTCCATGCCAACCAATTCCTGCCCCAGGTAGGACGCTATTACTTTATATGGTATTACTTTGTCCCCATGCTTATATTCATCCAAAGGAAGATTTTCCCCTTCCGGCTTGAAATAAGCCGACAATCTTGATTCTGCAATGATTATCGTGATGGGGGTATCATTGTATACATTATATGTTCGTACAGCAACATACTTGATATTCGGTCCAACACAAAGAGCTGTATTTGATGGCAATGTCCATGGAGTTGTTGTCCAAGCGGCAAAATACACACATCCCCACTCTTTCCATTCTGTTTTTGGAGTTGCTACCTTAAATAACGCTGTAACCGTCGTGTCTTTTACATCCCGATAACATCCAGGTTGGTTTAGTTCGTGTGAGCTAAGCCCAGTTCCTGCACCTGGAGAATATGGTTGAATAGTGTATCCTTTATAAAGAAGTCCTTTGTTATATAATTGCTTTAACAGCCACCATAGGGTTTCAATATACTTATTGTCATATGTGATATAAGGATGATCTAGATCAACGAAATATCCCATCTGCTCTGTTAGCTTGCGCCATTCGGCAGTAAATTTCATCACATTTTCCCTGCATCTACGGTTATAATCTTCTACCGAGATATATTTTTCTGACTCGTGATTATCTATGTCTGCCTTTGTTATATCAAGCTCCTTTTCAACTCCAAGTTCTACCGGCAAGCCATGAGTATCCCACCCGGCTTTTCTGTGAACCTGGTAGCCTTTCATTGTCTTATACCTATTAAATGTATCTTTAATGGAACGAGCGAGCACATGGTGTATTCCCGGATGTCCATTGGCTGATGGTGGTCCCTCATAAAAAACAAATTGAGGGCATCCCTCACGTGTTTCTATTGATTTATGGAACACATCCTCCTTGTTCCACTTCTCAAGAATTTCGCTGTTTGTCCGGGTTAGATTCAAACCATTATGCTCGGTAAACTTGTTAGCCATTTTTTATTTCTTAATACCTAATTATTGTAATATATAGAGCGCAAAGGTAATGTTTTTTTTTCAGCCTACAAAATAAATGATTTGTTTTTAATCAATATGATAATACGCTTCTATATCCGCTTCTATGGATGGTTTCAGAAACTGAAAAAACAATATTTATATTCTTGTTGTTTGTTTTCAGTAATGTACTATATACGATAATTGAATTGGAATATACAAAAGACCGTAAATCATTTTAATTATATGATTTGCGGCCTCGGACTACTTATTTTGTTTATATCTATAAACTTATTTAAGATTCTCTCTATACCATTGATATAATCTTGTTATTCCATCCTCTATTTCAACCTTGTGCTTCCACCCAAGAGAATGTAATTTGTCCACATTTACAAGTTTTCTTGGTGTTCCATCCGGCTTAGATGAATCAAACACAATATTGCCTTTAAAATCCAATGCTTTGGCTACAAGATGGGAGAGACTCTTAATTGATAATTCTTTACCTGTTCCAATATTGATGTGGCAATTGCGTATCTCTCCAAGGGATGGTATTGCCCCACCTCTGCCTACACTATTATTTCTATCTACGACACCATTAGTAGAAGTACCATAGAACACTGACGAATATTTATCTATACCGATAATGTCTTTAAAATCTACATTAAGCAGTATATGAACACTTGCATCAGCCATATCCTCACTCCATAAAAATTCACGCAGTGGGGTGCCTGAGCCCCATAACAGAACTTTATTATCATAAATTCCATACTTCGTTAGGATATGAAGTATATCTTCCTTTGATGATGACCCATTTATGTCTTCCACAGGACGCTTGTCCAAATCTTTACGAATAGTATTCCAGTGTTCCTCGTGTATGAGTTTTGCGAGATATATCTTCCTCATCATTGCCGGCATAACATGGCTGTTTTCCAAATGGAAGTTGTCGTTAGGACCGTATAAGTTCGTAGGCATTACTGCTATATAATTTGTTCCATATTGCAGATTATAGCTCTCACACATCTTCAGTCCTGCTATTTTTGCTATGGCATATTCTTCATTTGAATATTCTAATGGAGATGTCAGAAGTACGTCCTCCGTCATTGGTTGCGGAGCATTCTTAGGATAAATACAAGTCGAGCCAAGAAACAATAACTTTTTCACTCCATGAGAGAAAGCATTATCTATTATATTACACTGAATCATCATATTCTGCATGATGAAATCTGCGCGATACAGGGAGTTTGCCATAATACCACCAACGAAAGCTGCGGCAAGAACAACTGCATCGGGTTTTTCTTTATCGAAAAATTGTCTTACTGCAATTTGGTCTGTAAGATCCAATTCCTTATGAGTTCTGCCAACAAGATTGTCGTAACCTCGTTCTTTAAGATTGTTCCATATAGCTGAACCTACAAGTCCACGATGACCGGCAATGTATATTTTTGTATTTTTTTCGAGCATAATTTATTTTACAAGTCCTTTTTCAAGATATTCGGCAAGATTTGTTCTCATAACACTTGCTACATGGTCAGCAGCAACCTTTTGCATATCATGTTTAACCATTATGCTGACAAGTTCCTCAAACGTAGTTTTCTGTGGATTCCAGCCTAGTTCTTTCTTAGCTTTGGTTGGGTCACCCCACAGATTGACAACATCTGTAGGGCGATAGAAATCAGGCGAAACTTCAACCAAACATTTTCCGCTTTTTACGTCGTAACCTTTTTCGTCCATACCTTCTCCCTTAAATTCCAATTCTATTCCCGCAGCACGGAATGCATACAGACAGAATTCACGAACCGAATGCTGGACACCAGTAGCTATTACAAAGTCTTCCGGAGTATCATGCTGCAATATCAGCCACATACATTCAACATAATCTTTAGCATATCCCCAATCACGAAGTGAAGAAAGATTGCCCAAATACAGTTTTTCTTGTTTTCCTTGTGCTATGCGTGCCGCAGCAAGGGTAATTTTTCTAGTTACAAATGTCTCCCCTCTTCTTTCTGACTCATGGTTGAAAAGTATTCCGGAGCAACAAAACATATTATAAGCTTCACGATACTCCTTTATAATCCAATATCCATACAATTTGGCAACAGCATATGGGGAATATGGATGAAAAGGAGTATTTTCATTCTGAGGTACTTCCTCAACCTTGCCATATAGTTCTGAAGTAGAGGCCTGATATATACGACATTTCTTTTCAAGATGGTTAGCTCTAACAGCCTCGAGAATACGAAGGACACCTGTTGCATCGACATCGGCTGTAAATTCTGGCGAATCAAACGAGACCTGGACGTGGCTCTGCGCCGCAAGATTATATATCTCTGTCGGTTCTACTTGTGCAACCACTTTCACTAACGACATTGAGTCACTCATGTCCGCGTAATGCAGATGGAATTGACAGTGCCCCTCCAAATGAGCTATACGTTCACGGTAATCTACAGAACTGCGTCTTATAATACCATGTACATCGTAACCTTTTCCGATTAGAAATTCTGCCAAATATGAGCCATCTTGTCCTGTAACACCTGTTATTAAAGCAACTTTTCTTTCCATAATATTTGAGTAATTATTTTATTTATCCTGGCCGGAAAATTGTTTGATGCGCTGTTCGTCCGACAATTTGCAAATAAGCAAGGTGTTATCGTGTTCTGCAACAATATATCCATCCAGCCCCTGTATCACAACCTTCTTCTCTTGTGCAGTGTGAATCATGCAATTATGTGTTTCATAAAGACTTATATCATTACCAATACAACTATTTCCGTATAAATCTTTCCTCGTCTGTACCAAAAGTGAGCCCCATGTTCCAAGGTCACTCCATCCGAAATCAGCCGGGCATACAAATATTTCTTCCGCTTTCTCCATGATTGCATAATCGACAGAGATATTATCACATTCGGGGAAACATTTATCTATGGCAGCCTGCTCCTCTGACGTATTCAAAACGGGCATAATCGACTCGAATAGTTTAGCCATTGCCGGTTGGTATACACGGAAAGCATTTACTATCGTACTAACATTCCACATAAATATTCCTGCATTCCAGAAGTAGTTGCTCTTCTGTATATATTGCTGGGCTGTATGTAAATCTGGTTTCTCTTTGAAAGAATCTACCCTGTAGATTTCTTTGTTACGCATTGAGCATGATGTCAAATCTGCCTGAATATATCCGTAGCCTGTTTCCGGACGAGTCGGTCTCATTCCTAATGTAACTATAGAATCCGTCTCAGATGTAAAGTTAAGGCAAGACTTTATGACGCGAGTGAATTCTGCTACATTTAGCACTATATGGTCGCTCGGGGATACAACAATATTTGCCTTAGGGTCTTTCTTTTTAATCTTCCAACTGACGTATGCTATACACGGAGCTGTATTACGGCGGCATGGTTCACATAAAATATTGGAACTCGGCACTTCTGGTAGTTGAGCTTTTACTATCTCTGAATATTTTTTGTTTGTTACAATCCATACGTTTTCAGGAGAACAAATCAAACTAAATCTTTCTACCGTTAGTTGCAAAAAAGATTTACCTACTCCCAAAACATCTATGAATTGTTTAGGTTTTTCCGATGTGCTCATAGGCCAGAAGCGGCTGCCGACTCCTCCTGCCATTATAACCAAGTGGTTGTTTAACCCTGTCATATACTCATAAATTTAATGTTCTTTTTTCTAATATGCTAATGCCGGCTACGGTATCTCTTCAGTAATGTCTTGGCAACAAACCAGCCGATTACAAGTAACACAGCCAAAATGATGACAATCTTGATGTATTCAGAATACTCGTCTACTTTGGATGCCAACTCATTCTTGGGAACAAAAGAGTGTAAATACCACCCCATTGTAGCCAATATACAGTTCCATATACCAGCTCCGATTGTAGTATATAGGATAAACTTACCAAAATTCATCTTGGCCAGTCCAGCCGGAATTGAGATAAGTTGCCTTATTCCCGGTAATACACGACCTACTAACGTTGCCGTAACCCCATGATCAGTAAAGAATTTCTCACTTTTTTCTATTTTTTGTTGATTAAGAAGGCACATCTTTCCCCATTTGCTGTTGGCAAACCTATATATGAAAGGCCTGCCAAAGAAATATGCTATGGCATAGTTAATAGTAGCTCCAAGATCAGCACCTATTGTTGCAAAAAGAACGACTAAAAAAACATTCATTTCTCCTGCTGCCGCATTATATGCAGCCGGTGGGACAACGACTTCCGATGGAAAAGGAATAAAAGTACTCTCTATCAGCATCAAGAATAGAATTGTCGCATAATTCAGATTGTCCAATAAACTATATAGAATTTCCACAATTATTTAGGTGTTGGAATTAAGTTGGTTAAGCATATAATCATAGTAATCTTTCACTTCCATATCTTTTGGAAAGATATGACAAAGAACATTTTTGGCTTCTTTAGGATTTCGGCTCACAGCATGTCTCAAATAGAACAAGAACTCTTTCGTTTTTTTCATGTCCCAACAACATAATGCCATATATGAATACCCATCATTATAATCCTTGCTGACCATTTTAAAGAATTTCCGAAACATCAGATACGACGCATCAAGATAATTGTTGTCATACATCGATACGATTATTCGTAATATAATGTCAGGAGATTGCCCTGAATCGGCAATGGCTTTCTGGAAATATTTCTCTGCGTCTTCTTTTCTATTGTTTTCCAGACAAATATGGCCTTTTAATACTGTCATGTCAAGATGATCACAATCAAGTTTCCGTGTATTATCGATACATTCCATCGCCTTCTCAACTTCTTTGAGATTACTATAGGCGAAAGCCATTTCCTGATATATTTGCGGCAGATATACGGAATCTTTGTGTGCTTTTTTCTCTGCTTCCTTTAGGATGTTTAAGGCATCTTCATAGCGTGACATATTTACCAGACATATTCCTTGACTTAACAATCCGAAGTCATCAGCTTTAACTATCTGATTATAACGCTCATAATATTTCAAGGCTTCATCATAATTTTCCAAGCGATACAGTCCGTTGGCTTTTGACAATATTCCCTCAGGATCATCGGGATCTATTGCTATGGCATATTCGCTGCTCGTTATAGAATCATTGAAGTTATCATTCATAAATTGAGCATTGGCCAAGGCATTCCAGTATTTTTTTGAGTAAGGATTTCTGTCTATCAATTCATTGAACACATCGGCACTTTCACTAAATCGTCCCATCCCAAACAGTGTTCTCCCCAATAGTTCTTTATATTCTGTGTGGTTTGTATCCATAGAACGCATTGTCCACTCATACGCTTTATCATTTAGACCATAATCCAAATATAGATTGACAACATCCAACACAACATCTTCACGTTCTTCATAAGACGTTTCCTCAAGATACTGTCTCAGATAGTTATCAGCTTCGTCAACAGAGGACTGTGCTATCAATATCTCTGCTTTCAAATATATGTAATCTGGATCATTTTTGTCAATTATGGAAGCTGCCAGGTCTTTTGCCATGGTAATGTCCTCCTTTGCCAAAGCTTCTCTTGCCTTATATGCTAAAGGTAACGTAGAACCGGGATATATATCAAGAGCATAGTCTATCACGTTTTTTGCTCTTTTATTCTGTCCTATATAGTTGTAATAATCCGCTATATCAACCAAATCGTCTACATCCATGAATGAAGGATGCGACGATTTGACCGATTCTTCGTATGTAGACAGAATTTCCCTAAACTCTTTACTGTCAAAATAATCGTCACCGGTTTGCATTATTTGTTCATTTTTGCCCACGTATCCTTTAATCCTACGGTACGGTTAAATACGAGCTTGTCTGCAGTTGTATCAGGATCAAGCGTAAAATATCCTATCCTTTGGAATTGCAGGAAATCACCGGGCTGTTTCTGCTTCACATATTGCTCCACATAGCAATTGTCGAGAACAGTCAATGATGTTGGATTCAACAGTTCTCTGAAATCCCTTTCATCAGCCGCAGGGTTTTCTACGCTGAAAAGTCGGTCATAAAGCCGAACCTCTGCCGGCAGACAATGAGCCACGCTTACCCAATGTAACGTACCTTTAACCTTGCGATTAGCTCCTTCCATTCCACTCTTGCTCAATGGGTCATATTCTGCATATATCTCTTCTACCTCTCCATCAAGGTTTTTCTTGCAGCCAACACATTTCACTATATAGGCATTTTTCAATCTTACTTCTTTCCCTATACTCATGCGGAAGAATTTTTTTGGAGCATCTTCCATAAAGTCATCTCTCTCAATCCACAGTTCTCTGCTGAATGTTATTGAGTGTGTTCCATCATTTTCGTTTTCAGGATTGTTCACGGCTTCCATTTCTTCCGTTTTCCCCTCCGGATAATTTGTTATTATCAGCTTTACAGGATTCAGCACAGCAGATACTCTGCAAGAACAAGCGTTCAAGTCGTCACGGACTGCTGCTTCAAGCAGAGCATAATCGTTCAGAGCGTCAAACTTGGTGTAGCCGATGGAACGTATGAAGTTCTTTATACTCTGTGCCGAATATCCGCGACGTCTCATACCACAAATTGTCGGCATACGTGGATCATCCCATCCATTTACCAGATGTTCATCCACCAAAGTGTGAAGCTTCCTTTTGCTCATCACCGTATATGTAAGGTTCAGCCTATTAAATTCTATCTGTCTCGGTCTTGAATCTGACACAATACCCGATTCTGCCTGATATTCGAGCAACAGGTCCACAAATTTATCATACAGAGGACGGTGAGGTACAAATTCAAGCGTACATATGGAATGTGTCACACCTTCAAAGAAATCACTCTGACCATGAGCGAAATCGTACATTGGATATGCATGCCATTTTGTGCCGGTCCTATGATGAGGGGTATGTATAATTCTATACATTACAGGGTCTCTGAAATGCATGTTAGGGTTTGCCATATCTAATTTGGCACGTAACACCATAGCACCCTCCACCGCTTCGGGAGTGTTCATTGCAGCAAAGAGTCTTAGGTTCTCCTCTACAGGGCGATCTCTATATGGGCTGTTTATGCCCGGCGTTGTTGGTGTGCCTTTCTGTGCAGCAATCTGCTCTGACGACTGTTCGTCTACATAGGCAAGACCTTTCTTTATCATCCATACAGCAAAATCCCAAAGCTGTTGGAAATAGTCTGATGCATAATAAACATTACCCCATTTGAAGCCGAGCCACTGTATATCGTTCAATATGGAATCTACATATTCGGTATCTTCTTTTGAAGGGTTCGTGTCATCAAAACGCAGGTTGCATACGCCATTGTAATTTTCTGCCACCCCGAAGTCCATACAAATGGCCTTTGCATGTCCTATATGAAGATAGCCGTTGGGCTCCGGCGGGAATCGTGTCTGTATCTTGCCAGAATTTTTGTTTTCCGCAAGATCCGTTTCTATCATTTGTTCAACAAAGCTTAAACTTTTCCGTCCCTCATTCTCTGTACCAGTCTTTTCTACCATAATAATATTCTTTATTTGTGTTTGCAAAGGTAATAAATATATTCTTAATTGGTGTTTTGCCCCGTTTTTTTTTGAAATGCTCAGTTCTCTCCGCCAAGGCCAGTTGCATAATACCATTGCAGTTGACGTATTTTTTTATTGTAATTATAGCCTTTCTGGTCATATATTGTTTGCGGCACGAACACACCAACACCTCCAAATCGTTCGTCGGTGACGCTGAAGTCGAATTTAACGAAACCTTCTGTCAGCCATTTCTTGCTAAGTGCTTTGTATGGGACTGCCTTGTCAAAACTCTCTTTCCACGATAGGTATGCCTCATCGTCACCAATATGGCGCCGGATGATATCATTCATATCTATCAGAACCTTCACCGAGCTGTTACCTCTATAATATATTATACCGTCTGTATTCAATGCTTCCGCTTCCGTTAGTCTCATCATTACATCCTTTGAAGCTGCAGCAAAGCTTTCTAACTCGTCAGTCTTTATTACCGACATAGGGACACGATCTTCGTAATTGACAACCTGTACGTTACAGCCATCAACAATTCCCTTATATAAAGAGGCATCATCCTTGTAGAAATAAGGAGTGATAATGTCGTAAGGTGCCCCTATTATAGGTGTTTCGGCCGGAGAGGCTATGATATAGTCTGCAACATGCCGCAGTTCGTATGCAACCTCAATACACTGAAAATTACAGCAGTCGGCAAAAATAAAGCGGAAGTGAACCGGAAGATTTTCAAGAACATTGGCCAAAGAAGGTATATTAATCCATTTTGTTCCCATTCCGTTATTTATGTCGTTTCCAGTATCCACTCCGTATGCTCTCTGTGGCTTGTTTAGGTAATTGGCTATTGTGTCGTTTTCCACCAGCCATCCACTTGCATGTCCCCACAGTACAAGTCCGTAACTGTTCGCCGGATAACGGTTTATTATCCATTCCAACGTTTCTTTCATCTTTTCAGGATCGCAGGAATAGAAGTCCTCCTGGCAATGGAAATTTTCGTCTACTGTCTTTACACCGTTTTTTATTGAGACTACATAAGGATTACTGCCGAGGAGATCAACAAACGCCACAAGATTCACGCTCTGCGGCAAGCTGCCAGACACCTTTAGCATTTCGCTTATATCACTGTTCGCATAAGATGACAGATTGTTCTCGGCTGCCATATATACAATCACGGTTCGCTCTGCTATCGTGTTTTCCTCTTGGTTCTCTTCTTCATCTTTACTACAAGAAAAAAAGATGAGCAATAGGCATGCTATATACATTAAATTTTTCATTTCTCTTTGTCCTTCTCAATAAAATCGGCCATGTCGGACAACGAGAAGCTATCCGACACCGCTCGCCTGCATTATTTTAAGGCAAAGATACACTTTTTTTGTCAATACTTTGTACCTTTGCAGGCAAATTCATTGAGAGTAATGAGAAAAATCATATTATATATTTCGCTTTTCTTACCTGTTTTTACGTTTGCACAAGATTTTTATGAACATTGTGAAGACACATGCAATCATGTACACGGCATAGACCTCAGTCATTATCAAGGAGAGGTGTTTTGGGATGCCATTGGAAACAATACCAAAATGGCTTATGTATATCTAAAGGCTACAGAGGGTGGCGACCGTATTGACCACCGATATGAGCGTAATATAGAACTTGCTCACAATCATGGATTAAAGGTGGGTAGTTACCATTTTTACCGTCCAAAGACGGAACAAGCTAGACAGTTGGAGAATTTCCTCAAACAATGTCGTCCGGAAGAGCAGGATCTGATACCGATGATTGATATCGAATCTGCCGGTGGGTTGTGTACAGAGGACTTCTGTGATTCCCTCTTCAGTTTTCTTCATCTTGTTGAAGAGGCTTATGGACAGAAGCCTTTGCTTTATACATATACCAATTTTTACAATAAGTTTCTGTGTGGCAAGCTTGGTGACTACCAACTGATGATAGCCCAATATACCGACAGAATGCCTGTTTTATATGACGACAAAGAGTTTATCATGTGGCAATACACTTGTAAAGGTCTCATCGACGGTGTTGGGGGGTACATTGACAAAAGCCGTTTTGTCGGTGCACACGGTTTGCGTGAAATAAGATATCGGAAAAATTTCCGTAAAAGCACAAAAGACGAAGAGACACCATCTGACAACAACTGATATTCCTACGGTTGAAAACAAACACATTGGTAATAATGTGCACAAAACGACTATCCTCAAACGTACACAAACCATGTATGCACAGGCAGAATAAAAGTATATACTACTATTTATAGAAGAACAAACATTTCACAATATAGATTGTCATTTATCGCTTTTCTGGTTATAGCATCCCAAACCATTCATAAGTATTATAATGATAATAACTTATATTTTTGAACAGATATCCTTACTTTATGAGGACGTAACTGCACTTAATGAAGGTTAATTTGTAAAGATATTTGGTCGAATTTAACAT
>CAMTJK010000024.1 GCA_947072805.1 uncultured Prevotella sp. | reverse complement strand
GACCTCCTCGGATAAGGGCATTGTCTTTCCATCTTATACCCACTTCATTTACACCGACCGTTCCGAATAGCTATAGGGCTTTGGTTTGTGTAGCAACCTTACCCACGGTCATATGCCTTGTATGAAGTTTCTGTTCGTTAGGTCAGATGTTTGCCGCCGGCTTCTTTCAGATTCCAACTCACGATGGACACCCTTGCCTTTGGCTATGTAATTCCCGCTATTAGGGCTTACTCGGGACTTCCACCCGTTAGACAATGCTCATGCCGAGCATACTGCCAAAATAGTACAGATGCGATAAAATCGCATCAGTACTAAAATATCATCATCAATTCGTTATATCAAAGACTTAAAACAACAAATGATTATCTGTACATTTTCTTCTGCACATCCGCAGCACCGTTATTATAGGTGTTACGCTGTATTTGCATGCCTCTGCGTGGCGATTGGCTGCGCATGCCGTTGGGCTGAAAGTAGTCTTTGCGAACCACAGCGCCCTTAGTTTTTGCTAATTTATTGTTCCTTACAGATGTTTCTGTACCATTCGTCGGGCATGGAGTCAGATACTTCTCAGCCAAGGCAGGATAGCCTTTAGCTGCCATCAGCGAATCCCATGATTGAGGCAGATCTATTGCAACTGTTGAGAAACCACCGCCTGGCAAGGTCTGCACTTTGTTACGTGAGGCATCGCCCGTGATAAGAAAAGCCGTAGAGCCTTTCTGCATGGTAGGAATGGTGGTCATGCTCTGAGCTTCAGTATCATACCATACAGGAGTAGCTGTTTCCACACCACCCTCAGTCTTAACAATATTAGACAGATACTGATTGAACGAGTGCTCCTCGCCATCCTTTCGTCCACCAGCATTGGCATAGTAATTGGCAAAGGCTCGCTCATATGCCGAACGACGTGAATTGTCTATCAGGGCATTCTCCAGAGCGCCTACCGAGGCGTAGCCGTCTTTCAGGATATTTGCTACTGGCTCTGTCATCATCACCACGCGATTTGTAAACTGCTTGCCACTGCCTAATGCAAACTGGCAACGCTCGGAGATGTCCCACGCCATGAGTTGCATCACCCGTTCCGGGTCGATGGTGGATGGAGCCATGTTGTTGCCCCACATCAGAGCTGACGAAAGCGTGATGGTATTATCGTTGATGTCATACCCCTGCTGTTCGTTCCATGTCTGCCAACCCACACGATGGCATGCATCCTCGTCTTCAACCAAGCACCATGGCTGAAGATAGCCAAAGGTACCCATGCGGTTCTGCCCTACATAATATCCCGCCAGGTTTTGCAGTGCCAAGGTCATAAAACGGCTGATGGCAACGTTGGCCTCGGCATTGATTTCGCCCTGACCACAGCTGATGCCAAGTTGGCGAGCCACCGGACCATTAAGCCATGAATATGGCACCCAAGCGTGAGTACTCTGCAATGTGCGACGGAAATCGCCACCCGCCATAGCCTTTGTCATGGCTATCAGGATAGGCATATACTCAGGCTTACATCCTGCCATACAAGCATTTACGGCAACGTGCCATGTGGTGGTCTGGCGGAAAGCGGCAGGCAACACGGCTATCGTCTCGTCCCACGCATGGTCGGTATAGTCAAGATATTCCTTCACTTTATGATATGTAGGCGGACAGAATGGTGTGCCATCGCTCCAACCCATCTTCTGGAAATAGGCATATATCTCATCGAGCGTTCCATGAAACACATCATCCGTGATTCCCTGAGCTGCTTGTGTTGCAGAATACTCATCTTGCGAAATAGGTGTAGTGAGCGCCTTTACTATCTGTGGCCATGTCACTTCACGTGTATTTTTCACCAGCTGCTCTTCCGTATGTGAAGCAAAGGCACCGGGATAGACGGCTACACGCAACACAGACACACCATTATTGCGGGCTGTGTAACGTGCCTCCTCATCAAAACCAGGAGCAGTAACTATGACCGAAGGAATGCCAAGTTTCTCAGCTACAATACACGACCCCGTTTCCTTAGGTGTACAGATGCCGCAACCACCATTTCCTGCAATAACCGCATCTACTTTCAGGTCGATTAGCCTTTGTCGGAACTCCTCCGTGCTCTGTCTTACAATGCCCGGTGCAGGATACGGACCGGCTATCGGCAATTCATCATACATGATAACTTTTGCCGTAGGATAATTCTCCTTGATAAGCTGCTTGAGAGCCGGATGGGTGATGTTGTACATAAAGTCTTCGCCCACAATAGCTATCGTCTTGCCATCAAGGGTATTGAGACGTGGTGCCATTGTAATAGGCTCCACGGTGGAAAATCCCACAGGACTAACCACATTGTAAGTTACCTGTCCCGTTTCATCAGGACTGCATGTATCGTCACATTCAAAACGATGGTCTTGCGCACTTGATACAAGTGAAACAAACAAGAACAAAAAAACTAAAATCTTTTTCATTTGTTAGTTCGCTAAAATTTGTCATTATAAAAACAGCCCCAAATGATGGCTATATATAATATATGACCCAACAAATATATAAAAGTTTAATGCGTTACTGTTTTTTTGTATCGTATGTGCAGAGATACAGTACTTGCTGTAGCTTCCGTATTTTGCTGAAATCCATTTCAAACGGACGGATATTTTCACAAATGAATCGCACTAAAAAAGTTGTCCACACATTGTCCACACGATGATGTTTCTTAGTACGTAAAGTACTGAATTTCAGTATAGTACAACATCTCGGGGTTGACTGGATTTGACAAGAAGCTACGCCTACTATTATTCAATGAAATTGAAAAGATAGAGATCGCTGTGCGTTGCGCTATCGTCAACTTTGGAACTGAAATGACAGGTAACTCTTTTTGGATGACTGATGCCAACAATTTCTCAAATCCGTCCAAGTTCAATCGCTCTATACGTCTTATAGAAGATGAATTGAACCATACAAAAGAGGATTTCATCAACCATTTCAAAGAGACATATACCAATCAGTACCCACCTTCATGGATGCCGACCGAAATATTGCCGTTTGGTGTAATCACCAATATTTATTCCAACATCAAGAATAAGAAGATAAAGAAGCGTATCGCACAGTCATTTGGCTTGCAAGTTGCACCTTTTGAATCTTGGCTTACAGTTATCACTGTAACAAGAAACTCATGTTGTCATCATGCACGTGTATGGAATAGGGTGTTCTCTATTCGTGCTACCATGCCAATCAGAATGTCACGTCCTTGGATTACCTTGCCAACGGATCCTTTGAAAGTGTACTTTGATATGTGCATCATCAAGTACTTCCTTGATATTATTTCTCCAAACAATGATATGCTTGACAAGATGAACAGTCTTTTTTCCACATTTCCAGAAATAGATAAGGCTTCCCTTGGTTTCCCTCCTGGTTGGGAAATCGAACCTCTGTGGCATTAAAAGGCAATATGAAGTGACTGCTAACCACCCCACATCCCCCTACATTTCCTATAATTTTGGCGTGACGGAAGGTTAAAAATGTTAAATCTTCACCTTTTCGTATCTAAACAGAATCCATACGTTCACTTTTCTACCGTTTAGAGTGTATAATACTGATAATCAACTAATAATAGATACAGAGGTTGTTGTTCACTCACGTCCATCACGATTCCATCTTCCGTGACAAGTTTGGGAGGATACTGCTTCTATGCTTGTTGTTCACTCACGTCCATCACGATTCCTTTTTCTGTGACAAGTTTGGGAGAAGAATGCTTTGGTGCTTGTTCTTCTCTCAAAACCATGACATGCGAAAGATCGACACCTATAAGCGTTGATAACATGTTTGTATATACTCCTATTAGCGAAGCCACGCTCTATGTCCCCGAAGCCTCATTAGCTTCCTATAAGACAACACACCCTTGGAGCGGTTTCGGAACTATCCTGCCCATTGAATCGAGCGGCATTGAGAGCCGTACCATCGGCACGGTGGCTGATGTGGAGGCTGTCTATGGCCTTGATGGAAAGAGATGCGACAGCATGAAGAGCGGCATGAACATCATCCGCATGAGCGACGGCACGACAAGGAAGATTGTGAAGTGAAACCTGTCTTATAGTCCAAACAGCTCTGATAAATAGAGAGGACAGCAACGTGAGGTAGATTTTACGTTGCTGTCCTCTTTTCCTTCATTTACATGCAGTCTTCGATTATTATGCTTTTATCGCGCGCGAGTACTTCTTTTTTATATAATAAATCTACCTTCTCGATGAGCGTTTCTTTCCGAAAAAATGTCCGTATTGCATCATAAGCTTCCTGACAAGCATGAAAGCATCGAAGGCGGTGATACTTTTGCTGATGATGCTCGTTACAAACTCACCTTTGGTATTGGCTTTTTTAGCAACAAACAGGTCGCTCCATAGTTTGGCAATGGTTTCGTTGCTTTGCCTTATCTTCACGTTCAGTTCGTCTTTTTTTGCTTGCAGGTCTTCAAGCGTGTTGTAGTTGCAATTTCTGTTGTTCATGATTTTCTGTCGTTATAAGGCGTTTGTCAGTCCAGCAGAGTGTTTGCGAGGAAACGGATGAGCGGACGCTCTATCCACCTCTTGCGGAAAGTGCATGTAAGAATGAGTAATAAGAGAAAGAACAGGGCTACGATGGCAAACGCCAGGGCAGTACCTGTGGTAGGCGCCATCCAGTATACAATGGCAAACGAAAGGTAGAACAAAATGGCAATTACCAATATAAGAATAATAATGAAAAGAGTAAGTGCCGTTATTATGCGTACCAACTTACCGACTATATCGAACTTCAGATAATCTTTCTGAAGTCCGATATAATCTTTGAGTACCTCGATGAGCTGTACTAAAGACTCAACGTTTTTGTCGCTTGATAACATATCTTTTCCTTGTTATCGGGTTTGGGAAAGCCGTTGTGCCTCCTTTACATCCCCTGTTTGCATTATTCAGCCGGCGTTGCTTCTTCTATACCGTCCACCAAATCGTCTACATCTTTGCGCGAGAGTCTGATGTTGTGCTTCTTTAAGAAATCATTGACTGTGTCACTTATCTTCTCTCTTGTGTCCTTTCCTTTTTCGGGAGCCATTAATAATCCCAATGCTGCGCCGGCGATTGCACCGCCAAGAAAAGCGCCGATATAACCTAAACTCTTCATAAGCATTATAATTAAATTGTTAAACGAATATTGATATAGGCAAATGTACAAACATTTCCGACAAAGTGACACGATTTATTATTGAATTTTGTTAAATAGCCCAGATTTGTCGCATTTAACAAACTTTATGTGGCATTCTTTACGCCTTTTGGGCTATATTTAGTAACTTCGCAAACATAATTTGTAATAGTCTAAAACATTTGTAAGTCTAACAAAATAATAAAGAACAGAAGATGAAGAAGTATATGGTATTGTGCGCCGGATTGTGCGCAGCAGTGGCTTTCACAAGTTGTAAATCAAGCGAGAGCGCATATAAGAAAGCGTATGAGAAAGCGAAGGCACAGGAATCGGCACAGCAGGCAACCGAGCCAGAACCGGTAGAGACTAACGTTGTGGCCCCACTAGAGGTGAAGCCTGTCACAGAAACGAAGGTTGTGGATAATACTGACAATGTGCAGGTGCGCCAGGAGAATGTTTCGCTTGTAAATGGTAATGGTCTCAAGAATTTCAGCGTGGTGGTAGGTTCATTCTCGCTCATCGCAAATGCAGAAGGACTTCAGCAGACGCTTAGACAGGCAGGATACGATGCACAGATTGTGAAGAACAACGACAGAAACATGTACAGAGTAGTGGCTGCAACTTTCGATACAAAGGCTGACGCTGCAGCAAGCCGCAATGAACTTCGTTCAAAGTATGCTGACGCCTGGTTGCTCTACAACGGACAATAATACGCCGGCACTTATGTGGACTCCTGTTTTTACAGGAAGGAAATTGTTGTCGGCTTACAAACGTTTGGCTGGCAAAGGATAATAAGGAACACATTGCAATTAGCAAGTGGCAAGAATACTATCCATAGATTACGGAAAGAAACGTACCGGATTGGCAGTCACCGACCCTCTTGGCATCATAGCCGGAGGGTTGGCGACTGTTGCTACTTCAGACTTGTTTGGCTATATAAAAAATTATGTGGAACGCGAGAATGTGGAACGCATAGTTATAGGTGAGCCGAAACAGACCGATGGTAGACCGAGCGAGAATTTTGAGAGAGTACGGCAGTTTGTGGCACGCTGGAAAAAGGCAATGCCCACAATACCGATAGAATATTACGATGAAAGGTTTACGTCGGTATTGGCCCACAAGGCAATGCTCGATGGTGGGCTGGGTCGCAAAGCCAGACAGAACAAAGAACTGGTAGACGAGATAAGTGCAACGATAATTCTTGAAGATTACATGCGTAGCATGGCAAATAAAAGGGTGGTTCCTGATTCTTCAGGACAGAAGTGTCCCTAAAATAAATCCCATAGTAATGATTTTACCTATTTATATATACGGGCAACCGGTATTACGTAAGGTTGCAGAAGATATTCCTTTGGATTATCCGAATCTTGACGAACTTATCAGAGACATGTTTGAAACCCTAACCGAATCAGAGGGTGTGGGGCTCGCTGCTCCGCAGATAGGAAAGGCTATCCGAGTGGCTGTAATAGACCTTGATGTCATTTCTGATGACGTTCCGGAGTACAAGGGTTTCAAACGTGCATATATCAATCCGCACATTGCAGAATATGACGAGTCGAATATAGAGTCTATGGAGGAGGGCTGTCTCAGTCTTCCTGCAATACACGAGAAGGTGGCTCGACCAACCCGCATCAGAGTGCAGTATCTTGATGACAAGCTTGAGCAACATGATGAATGGGTGGATGGATATCTTGCCCGCGTAATGCAACATGAGTTTGATCATCTTGACGGAAAGGTATTTGTGGACCGTATTTCTCCACTGCGCAAACAACTGATAAAGAACAAACTGCGCTCATTATTGCAGGGACGTTACCGCTGCGGCTACAAGACCAAGGCGGCTGTTAAGCGATAGTGGCTTTATGTGTAGAAAGTTCCTTTTCTTCATTCTGACTTTTTCCCCGCTTGTTGCGTTGCCGCAATACAATATAGACAGGTTGCTTACAATAGGACGCAGTGCGCTCTATTTTGAAGATTATGTACTTTCCATGCAGTATTTCAATCAGGCGATAAGTGCTAAGCCTTATCTATATGAGCCATGGTATTATAGAGCTGTGGCAAAATATTACCTTGATGATTATGTGGGAACAGAGAGCGATTGCACGGAAGCCATCGAGCGAAATCCTTATGTCGTCGGACTGTATGAACTACGAGGTCTAAGTAGAATAAGGCAGGATAAGTTTGAAGGGGCGGTAGACGACTATACCAAGGCGCTCAAGTATGCACCCCAAAATCAAGGGCTATGGCATAATCGTGTGTTATGCCGCATTCAGCAGAAAGATTATGATGCCGCGCTGGCAGATATAGATACTATGCTCACGCGTTGGAAGCAATATGCACGCGGATATTCCATGCGTGCAGAAGTGTATCTTATGCAGAAAGATACTGTAAAGGCCATCGAGTCTTTTGAAAAAAGCATCGAACTCGACCAATACGACGGCAGTACATGGTCGGCAAGAGCTATAATCAGTTTGGCACGCAGCGAATGGAAACAGTCGGAGGAGTATCTTGAAAAGGCAATCCATCTGTCACCAAAACATGTGGGTAACTATATAAACCGAGCCTTGGCGCGTGTAAATCAGAACAACCTTAGAGGAGCGATGGCTGATTATGACATGGCTGTTGATCTAGACCCGAACAATTTTCTCGGTCACTATAATCGTGGTTTGCTTAGAGCCCAGGTGGGTGACGACAATCGTGCTATAATCGATTTCGATTTTGTCCTCTCGCTTGAACCGGACAATGTTATGGCTTTGTTTAACAGAGCGTTGCTTCTTGACAGAACCGGCGATTTGAAAGGTGCAGTAAGGGATTACTCGAAAGTAATAGATGAATTTCCGAACTTCTGGACCGGATTGCATCACAGAGCGGACTGTTATCGGCGTATGGGTATGACGAAACAGGCGGAAAATGACGAATTCCGCATTTATAAGGCACAGCTTTACAAACACTTATATGGCAAACAACCCAGGCTGGACAGAGAAAAAATACGCAAGAGAAGCGAGATCAATCCAGACAAATATAACCAACTTGTGGTTGCCGATGAGCAGGAGGTGGAACATGAATATGAAAACGAATATCGCGGACGAGTGCAGAATCATAAGGTTGAGGTGGCGTTCATGCAGATGTTTGAATTGTCTTATGTTCAATATCGTACAGAGGTGAAACCATTTATTGCCTATGACAAGCTTGTAGATTCATTCAATCAACAGGATAGACCGACAGAACACATTTATGTAAATTGCAATCCGATAGTACTTGACGAGAAACAGTCTACACGGTATTTCACGTATATAGACAGTCTGTCTGCAGCAATGTTGGACAAAGGGGTGTCGGATGAGTTTAAGTCAAGACTTCTTAATCGTGCCGTTGGTTATTCTATGACTCAGAATTTTGAGAGCGCTATAGAGGATTTGTCAGCCTGTATACAGCTTGACAGTACATCGGCTTTGGCTTATTGGCAACGTGCCGTATGTCAATCAAAAGTAAATGAATTCAACGAATCACAGGGAACTGATGTAACATTGAAGACATCTCTTGTGCTGTCCGATTTGCGCGAGGCCATGAAATACCATGATAACTGTGCGTATCTGTATTATAATATCGGTTGTGTCTATGCCGGACGTAAGGATTACAGGCTTGCCATAGAATCGTTTACGAAGGCAATAGAGATCGATTCTAATTTAGCAGAAGCATATTATAATCGTGGAATTGCGCAAATATTCATCGAAAAGACGAATGAGGGAATATCTGATCTTAGCAAGGCAGGTGAACTCGGGCTTTACACAGCATACAGTGTGATAAAGAAATACCGCAAGTGACCTTTTGGCTCGGTCATTCCCTTAAAAACAAATGAGCATTATGGATAAAGCAACAACAGGTAAATGTATCAAATCTCCAAAGCTGGCAATCGTCGTACCATGCTATAATGAAGAACAGGTGCTGCAAGAGACGACAAAACGCCTTACAAATGTTCTTGATGCGCTTGTCTCCGAGCAAAGGATCGCGTCAGACAGTTTTATTCTGTACGTCAATGACGGTAGCAAGGATAGTACCTGGTTGATGATTAGGACGTTGCATGAGACAAACAGATATGTATGTGGGGTAAACCTTGCAGGAAATGTAGGACACCAGAATGCTCTTGTAGCTGGCATAACTGTGGCTGTGGACCAGTGTGACATCGCCGTAACAATAGATGCAGATCTGCAGGATGATGTGAACGCCATAAAGATAATGGTAGATAAATACAATGATGGTAATGATATTGTATATGGCGTGCGTGCAAAAAGGAATACGGATACGTTCTTCAAACGCTTTACAGCACAGACGTTTTACAAGATGATGTCTGTAATGGGAGTGAAATCTGTATACAATCATGCTGATTATCGTCTGATGAGCAGACGTGCATTACAATACCTTCTGCAGTATAAGGAGCGCAATTTGTTTCTGCGTGGCATTGTACCAATGATTGGCTATAAAACCGATTGTGTGTATTACGATCGTAACGAACGTTTTGCCGGTGAGAGCAAATATCCTTTAAAGAAGATGTTAGCCTTCGCTTTTGATGGCATTACGAGTTTTTCCTCGTATCTTGTTCATCTTGTATTATATCTTGGTATATTCTTTATTTTAGTATCGTTGTGTATTCTTGGTTGGATATTTTACACATATTTGTCAGGGCATGCAGTACAAGGCTGGTCGTCTTTGATGCTATCTATATGGTTCTGCTCCGGATGTATCCTTATCGCTCTCGGCATTGTCGGAGAATATGTCGGTAAGATATATATAGAGGTAAAGGAACGCCCTCGTTTCAATATAGAGACTGTTCTGATGCACAGTGGCAACAGTCGTATTTAAGATGCTGACTGATGTCATGACTTATGGCTGCTAATGATTTTGTTTGGGTGTCAATAGTATTATTGAATTTCACAATATTGATACTGTGTGACCTATGCAGGTAGTAAATCTTTATGTTCTTGTTAATAAGGCGGTAGGTCGGATGTTCAGTTAGCTCTACATATTTTCTACTGCACTCTGCTGTTCTGCCGGCATATTATAAGGTACAAGATTAGCGCCTACAAGTCCATAATCGGAATTTGCGACTTTTGCGAAATAAGTATGATAAAAATGCACCTGTTTATGGAAAAATATATACCTTTGCCTCGATTAAAACCAAAACATATATTGTAGATATGATTAACATTAAATTTCCTGACGGATCTGTTCGCTCGTATGAGCAGGGCGTAACAGGATTGGAGATTGCCGAAAGCATATCACCGGCTTTGGCACGCGAGGTAATTGCCTGCGGAGTGAATGGTGAAACAGTGGAACTTAATCGTCCGATAAACGAAGATTCTTCTATCGCTCTTTACAAATGGGATGACGATGAGGGTAAACATGCGTTTTGGCATACTTCTGCTCACTTGCTGGCAGAGGCACTGCAGGAGCTTTATCCAGGTGTACAGTTCGGATTCGGACCTGCCATTGAAAACGGCTTCTTCTATGATGTGCTACTGAAAGATGGAGAGTCAATAAAGGAGGCTGATTTCCCGAAGATAGAGGCAAAGATGAAGGAATTGGCGGGCAAGAAGGAACCTGTGGTGCGCAAGGAAGTGGCTAAGGCTGACGCTTTGACTGAATTCGGAGCTGCAGGACAGACCTATAAATGCGAGCATATAGACCAGGATTTGGAGGACGGAACAATTACAACATACACGCAGGGCGCCTTCACTGATCTTTGTCGTGGACCGCACTTGTTGAACACCGGCGCCATAAAGGCTGTTAAGCTGACCAGTGTGGCAGGAGCTTTCTGGCGTGGTGATGCAACGCGTGAGCAAATGCAACGTCTTTACGGAATAACATTCCCGAAAAAGAAGATGCTTGACGACTATCTTGTGATGCTCGAGGAGGCAAAGAAACGTGACCATAGAAAGATAGGAAAAGAGATGGAGCTATTCATGTTCTCTGAGCGTGTAGGAAAAGGACTCCCCATCTGGCTACCAAAAGGAACGGAACTTCGCCTGCGCTTGCAGGATATGTTGCGTAAGATACAGAAGCGTTATGGTTATCAAGAGGTTATAACCCCGCATATCGGAAGTAAAAACCTCTATGTAACCAGTGGACATTACGCACATTACGGCAAGGATTCATTCCAGCCGATACATACACCAGAAGAGGGCGAGGAGTACATGCTCAAGCCGATGAACTGCCCTCACCACTGCGAGGTGTTCGCATGGAAACCACGCTCGTACAAAGATCTGCCGCTCCGTATAGCAGAATTCGGTACCGTATATCGCTATGAACAAAGCGGTGAGCTTCACGGACTGACACGCGTGCGCTCGTTTACACAGGATGATGCGCATATTTTCTGTCGTCCAGATCAGGTGAAGAGCGAATTCCTGCGCGTAATGGATATCATTCAGACTGTATTCTCTACCTTTAATTTCTCTGATGACAACGTGGAAGTCCAGATCTCACTGCGTGACCCTGACGACCATGAGAAGTATATAGGTAGCGATGAGGTTTGGGCAACAGCCGAGCAGGCCATTATTGAGGCTTGCAAGGAAAAAGGTCTGAAGGCGAAAGTTGAATACGGTGAAGCTGCATTCTATGGACCGAAGCTTGATTTTATGGTTAAGGATGCCATCGGACGTCGCTGGCAGCTTGGAACAATACAGGTAGACTATAACCTGCCGCAACGTTTTAAGCTGGAATATACGGATGAGGACAACACAAAGAAGACTCCGGTGATGATTCACCGTGCGCCTTTTGGCTCGATGGAACGTTTCTGCGCTGTACTGATAGAGCACACAGCAGGCCATTTCCCACTTTGGTTGACTCCCGATCAGGTAGCTATTCTTCCTATTTCTGAGAAATATAACGATTATGCTACCCAGGTGGCATACACTCTCGACCAAAATGGAGTTAGAGCGACGGTAGATCGCCGCAATGAGAAGATAGGTCGTAAGGTCCGTGACAATGAGCTTAAGCGAATTCCTTACATGGTCATCGTTGGCGAAAAGGAGCAAGCAGACGGAACAGTTAGCGTCCGTAAACAAGGCTCCGAAGAGCGCGGCGTGATGACTGTTGATGAGTTTGCTGCAAAGGTGAATGGCGAAGTTGCTGAACAGTTGAAGGCTACGGATATACGTCCAGAATGATTCTGTAGCCGCGTTTCATAACGACTCGAATGTGAAGGATTGCAAATCAAGGTAAGGCCCCTGTTAATCATGCAGAACATTACATGCAGTCTTGCCTATGATTTGCAATCTTTATATACATATATTATAGTCCGGACATTATAGCAATTTGGTGTAAATGTCATATTCTATAAAAAAGAAGCGAATATGATTGCATGAAGATTGCGATGGGTGGACAAAAGTAAAAAATACCGAAAAAATTTTGTTAATTAGCTGAATTATCGTAACTTTGCACGCGATTTTCATAAAATAGTTGGATGAAGAATGACAAAATAAAGAATCAGTACCGTATAAATGAACAAATACGCGTACGTGAAGTCCGCATCGTAGGTGATAGCGGATCGACAGTGGTCCCTACACGTCAGGCATTGGATATGGCGCGTGATCAGGGCGTCGATCTTGTTGAAATCTCACCTAATGCCAATCCCCCGGTTTGTCGTCTCATCGATTATTCCAAATTCCTTTACCAGCAGAAGAAACGCGCCAAGGAAATGAAGGCAAAGCAGGTAAAGGTAGAAGTAAAGGAAATACGTTTCGGGCCTCAGACCGACGAACATGATTATCAGTTTAAACTGAAACATGCAAAGGAATTCCTTGAAGAAGGTAATAAGGTACGTGCGTACGTATTCTTCCGCGGACGTTCAATTCTTTTCAAGGAACAAGGAGAGGTGTTGCTTTTACGCTTTGCCAATGACCTCGAAGAATGGGGTAAGGTAGAATCCATGCCTTCGCTTGAGGGTAAAAAAATGTTTATTTACCTAGCTCCTAAGAAAGCCGGAGTGGCAAAGAAGAGCCAACAGGCAATGGATAGGGAAAAGAAAGCAGCCGAGAACAAGGAGGCTAAATCTGCAATAGTGTCTGTGGAGGAAACGTCTCCTGCTAATGGTGGCTTGTTTGCAAATGCAAAAATAAGTGCAGATGCTTTGGAAAAGCTGAAAAATCAAGAATAAGAAAGTGCGTAACGCCCGGTATATGCGTTGCCACACATTAATAACAAATTAAAATTTTAAAACAATGCCAAAAGTAAAGACAAATTCCGGCGCAAAGAAGAGATTCCGTTTCACCGGTACAGGTAAGATTAAGAGACACCACGCTTACCACAGTCACATTCTGACAAAGAAAACAAAGAAACAAAAGCGTAACTTGGTACACCAGACCTTGGTTGATCCCAATAACAAGAAGCAGGTTCGCGACTTATTGTGTCTCCGTTAATTTCCCTAATTGTCGAACATTTAAAGTAAGAAAATTATGCCAAGATCAGTTAATCACGTTGCTTCAAGAGCAAAGAGAAAAAGAATTTTAAAACTTACTCGCGGTTACTTCGGTGCCCGCAAGAATGTTTGGACCGTTGCAAAGAACACATGGGAGAAAGGTCTTACCTATGCTTATCGTGATCGTCGTAACAAGAAACGTAACTTCCGTGCTCTATGGATTCAGCGTATCAATGCTGCAGCACGACTTGAAGGTATGAGCTATTCAGTGCTCATGGGTGCGTTGAACAAAGCTGGAATCGAAATCAATCGTAAAGTGCTTGCAGATCTCGCTGTAAATAATCCCGAAGCTTTCAAGGCTATCGTGGAGAAGGTAAAGTAAGAGATACATAATTATTGAAGAATACGACCGTAGGCAATATTGCTTACGGTCTTTTTATTTATGGAATGTTTGTTTGAGCTTAAATGGGAGACAATTTTCAACAAGGGATTATACAATCATCATGTCGCTCATTATCATGTCACTTATGAATAATCCGTTGTGGGTGAGCTTGAGATGGTTGTCTGATGTTATTTCTATAAGTCTTTGTCTGATGTAATTTTTTGCGATATCCAGACAATACTTTAGTTTTTCTTTTCCGAATTTTTCTTCTACTAAGTCAAGTGGAATCCCCTCGCGTGTTCTTAGACGCAACATAACCATGTCGTTATATTGAGTGTTGATGTCTAAACTTTCCATCTCATAGGGGACTTCATCAGCTTTTATTGCTGATATGTATGTGTTCAAATCATCGATATTCCATTGTCTGCTCGTACCGTTATAAGAATGAGAGGCTGCTCCAATTCCGACATAAGGTGTGCCTAGCCAATAGGAACTGTTATGGATAGAACGGTGTCCAGGTTTGGAGAAGTTGCTTATTTCGTAGTGCTCATAGCCGGCAGAGGTCAATCGTTCGATAAGCAGTTCATACATGCTGCGACTTGTTTCCTCGTCGATTTCTTTCAGTTCTGCATTTTTAAGCATATTATAGAGGATAGTACCTTCTTCAAACATCAGGTTATAAGCGGATATATGTTCAATATTTAATTCGATAGCTTTGCAAATATCTCTTTCCCAGTCTGTGATGTCTTGTCCTGGGAAGCCAAACATGAGATCGATACTGATGTTTGTAATACCAGTGTTTCTCAATCTGTCTATTGCCGCTTGTATTTCGATTGAATTATGTCTCCGTCGTAGAAAGCTAAGTCGTTTGTCGTTAAATGTTTGAATACCCAGACTGACTCTGTTTATCGGCAGTTGTCTCAAGTTATCAACAAAACCATCCGTAATATCATCAGGATTACATTCCATGGTAATCTCTACAGCATTCTTGCAGTCGATGTAGCTGAAAATTTTGGTTAGCATTGAGCCAGTCAGTACACTTGGGGTACCTCCACCTATATATATAGTATTTATGCTTGTCATTTCATCCTGCCTTAATTCCAACTCGTGGCATATGGCGTCTACGTACGAATTGCGCATGTCAAGTCGTGTTGTAGAATAGAAACCGCAGTAGATGCAGCGGCTTGTGCAAAACGGAACATGAATATATAGCCCGGACATAATATGAATTTTAATGCAAAAATACTAATATTGTTTAATTGTTTTTATGTTGGCTTAGTTATATTTTGCCGTTTTCACTAATTTTATCTATCTTAGACGACGATATAACAATAACAAGTATCAACTTAAATCTATTAACAATATGAGAGTATATCAGACAAACGAAATTAAAAACATTGCGCTGCTTGGCAATGATGGAGCCGGAAAAACAACCCTCACGGAATCATTGCTCTACGAGGCGGGCGTCATTTCGCGTCGCGGTCGCATTACCGCAAAAAACACAGTGAGTGATTACTTCCCCGTAGAGCAGGAATACGGATATTCAGTGTTTTCAACAGTATTTCACGTAGAGTGGAACAATAAGAAACTAAACATCATCGACTGTCCAGGCTCTGATGATTTCGTAGGGGCAGCTATGACAGCTCTCAATGTAACAGATACAGCCATTCTTCTTTTGAATGGACAATATGGTCCGGAAGTGGGTACTCAAAACCATTTCCGTTATACGGAAAAACTGAAAAAGCCAGTTATCTTCCTTGTTAATCAGCTTGATTCAGAGAAATGCGATTATCACAATGTGCTAGAACGTTTAACCGATATTTACGGCCCGAAGGTCGTGCCGGTACAATATCCTTTGAACGAAGGCCCGAATTTCAATTCGCTCATCGATGTATTGCTAATGAAGAAATATTCGTGGGGACCAGAAGGAGGTGCACCCATTATCGAGGACATCCCAGCAGAAGAATTGGAAAAAGCTCAGGAGATGCATAAGGCGCTTGTTGAGGCTGCTGCAGAAAATGACGAGACACTTATGGAGAAGTTCTTTGAGGAGGAAACGCTTACGGAGGATGAAATGCGTGAGGGTATCCGAAAAGGACTTGTTACTCGCAGCATATTCCCTGTTTTCTGTGTATGTGCAGGTAAGGCAATGGGTGTTCGTCGTCTGATGGAATTCCTTGGTAATGTAGTGCCTTTTGTTGATGAAATGCCAAAGGTCCACAATACGCGCGGTGAGGAAATTACCACTACAGTTGAGGGCCCGACATCGCTATATTTCTTCAAGACCGGAATGGAGCCACATATTGGTGAAGTGTGTTATTTCAAGGTTATGAGTGGAAGTGTGAAGACTGGCGATGAATTGACAAATGCAGATCGTGGCTCGAAGGAACGATTGGGCCAGATATATATATGTGCCGGTGCCAATCGCCAGCCTGTTGATCAGCTTAATGCCGGAGATATAGGATGTACTGTAAAGCTTAAAGACGTAAAAACCGGTAACACTTTGAATGGAAAGGATTGCGAGAACCGTTTTGATTTCATCAAATATCCTAATTCTAAGTATTCCCGTGCAATAAAGGCTGTCAGTGAACAGGATACAGAGAAGATGATGGCAGCACTTATCAAGATGCGTCAGGAAGATCCTACATGGGTTGTTGAACAAAGTAAGGAACTACATCAGACAATTATTCACGGACAAGGAGAATTCCATCTGCGTACGTTAAAGTGGAGGATGGAGAACAATGAAAAGATAGCTGTAAAATTTGAGGAGCCAAAGATTCCTTATCGCGAGACCATTACGAAGGCTTCTCGTGCAGACTATCGTCACAAGAAACAGTCTGGTGGTGCAGGACAGTTTGGTGAAGTCCATCTTATTGTTGAACCCTATGCCGAGGGAATGCCGGATCCTACAGTATTTAAGTTTGGCGGTCAGGAGTATCGCATGAACATAAAAGGTAAGGAAGAAATTGACTTGGAGTGGGGCGGTAAGCTTGTTTTCATCAATTCTGTTGTTGGTGGAGCGATAGATGCTCGTTTCATGCCTGCAATTCTGAAAGGCATTATGGAAAGAATGGAACAAGGACCGCTTACCGGAAGTTATGCGCGTGATGTTCGTGTCATTGTATATGATGGAAAGATGCACCCGGTTGATTCCAACGAATTGTCGTTCATGCTTGCTGCGCGTAATGCGTTCTCTATGGCATTTAAGGAAGCTGGTCCGAAGATTCTTGAACCAATTTACGACCTTGAGGTTTATGTTCCAGCCGACTTCATGGGTGATGTAATGAGCGATTTGCAGGGCAGGCGTGCGCTTATCATGGGAATGGACAGTGAAGCAGGTTATCAGAAGTTGCAGGCTAAGATACCTCTCAAAGAACTGTCTAACTACAGTATAGCGCTTAGCTCGCTGACAGGTGGTCGTGCTTCGTTCACTACAAAATTTGCAAGTTATGAGCTAGTGCCCACCGACATACAACAGCAGCTCATTAAGGAGCACGAAGCAGAAGGAGACGACGAATAAAAAGACTTATTCTAATAAAATGAAAGCTGAGATTGCATTTGTGCGGTCTCAGCTTTTTGATTTTCTAATATTGTTTGGGATGGAATTTTGCTCCTTTCAGAACCAGATTATACACATCATACCTTTATCTCCGTCTGTGGCGTAGGGCAGCATATGTACTTTTTTGGCCTGTTTTTTCCGAAAATAAGCTCCTGCTTATAGCAGGATACAGCCAATAGGTGGCTTCCACACTCAATATGCCTATGCCAGCACCAGCTATTACATCAGTAAACCAGTGTCTGTTGTTGTACATTCTGAAAAAAAACCGTTCCGGCGGCAATGGCATAACCGGCTATACTGATAAGGGTCGACCTGTGCCCATATTCGCGTCGTAGGAGTTCTGCTCCGATAAAGGCAGTTGCTGTGTGTCCAGAAGGAAAAGAATTTCGGCTACTTCCATCTGGGCGCTCCACTTTCGTCAGGTATTTTATTGAGTTTACACTTACTCCCATAAGAAGATAAGCAGTACAAAGAAGTTGTGTCTTTTCTAATACATCGTGTTTACCTGTTATGCCGAACAAAATTGGAATATATAGACTGACTGTCGGGATATATTGAGATAAATCATCCAATGTAAACCGTCAATCGATGTTTTCTTGCAGTTCATCGCGTATTTCGTGATTCTGATACTTCAGTCAGTCACTTTCAAGTCCGACAACTCCAAGTCCGACAAGCAGTGAGGGAACTACAAGCTGCAAAGGTTTTACTTTGTATTCTGTTTCATGTTTACTGTGCTCTGACAATGTCAGGCTGTCGTTTTGGGCCTTTGCTCCTATATATAATACGAGGGTGAGGAGAAACGGAATAGTACGTTTTCTTGATAACATCCTCGTTCTACGGTTTCAGCTTGTTATATTGTTCATCCACAACAGCTTCCAGCCATTCATTACTCTCTTTGTCTCCGGTCTTTACGTGTGTGGCGATATGTTGAAACCATGAGTCTGCCTGTGCTCCATGCCAATGCTTTACACCTTCTGGTATATCAATGATGTCTCCGGCTTTCAGATGGATTGCAGGTTTCCCCCATTCTTGATACCATCCTTTTCCATTGACACATATCAGAATCTGGTGTGCGCCGTGATGTATGTGCCAATTGTTACGACAACCGGGTTCAAATGTTACGTTACTGTATGGTTGTGCCGTTTTTTCACCGTCCGTCATATTCTTTGGCGTAATGGTGGTGAGGTAGCTTTTTCCGGTGAAATATTTTTCGTATGCTGTGTTCGGCAAACCTTTCTTCCAGTATCCGTCGTGCATTTCAGCAGCATTGTCCGAGATAGACATATTGTTTTCACTTAGAAATCTGCACAACTCATCCACCTGTTCTTTCGTATTACCCATAGTTACAGCAGCGCGCTTGTGCGATTCCAGTTGGCTTTCAACACCTTTCATTCCGGAAAGAGCGGCAACGGTAACTATCTCACGATCGGATTCTGACAGTATATCACCGGCAAATATATCACCGAACAGATGGCTTTTTAGATAATAATCGTCTTGAGGACAGAAAACGTAATCGTATGGTGTACCACCACATAACCGTGTCTGTACTTCTGTTCCACGTTTCAAAGCTTCTTTCGCATCATCCCATGTAGTAGGGCGTTGCCAGGGTCTTCCCTCGTTGTCGATTATGCCTTCGGTCTGACGGTCGTTGAGAATCCTTTTCAGTTGGTTGAGCGCGTTGAGTGAACGTGGAAAGCCTGTATAGGCATACAGTTGTGAAAATGCCTCTTTCAGTTCGTTTATAGTCACTCCCTCATCGAGAGCCTTACGAACTGCAATGTCGAGTGCTTCCATGTTGCCTTGTGCTTCGAGAGCAGCACATGCTGCAAGATTCAGTTGACGTTTTGTTAGTTTGCTGTATTCCATTTCATTATTAGTTTGTGCACATGCAATCGTGCAGACGATTGTCAGAGCGAGTGAAAACATGATTTTCATATATACTGCGATGTTTGGTTTGATTTTGTCGATACCTTTTTAATAGGACTCCGATGGATAATGCTGTTTGCAAAGGTACCCATAATGTGAGTATGGGCAAGGCAACGATGCGTTTATTAATCATATTGCAAAGATATTATAATAAGTGATGATGGCGGGTATCGGTATTTTGGTAATAATTACCAATTTTACGGATTCTTTTATGTAATGGAAAGCAAAGAAAAGGCAGTCAGCGAACCTTGATGCTGACTGCCGACGCAACTTAGTTGTGGTATGAGATAATGTTATCCTGCTTTTCTGAAATCGTTAGGTGTTTTGCCTGTATGATGTTTGAAAAATCTTACGAAGTGTTGCGGATATTCAAATCCGAGCCGTTCTGCAATGATATTAACCGAGAGACTGTCATCGTTGAGATACTCCTTGGCAGCCGAGAGCAGTCGGGCGTTGATAAAATCCTTAGCCGTACGACCGGTTTCTGTCTTCACAAGTTGTCCGAAGTATCCGGTAGACAAGCAGCACTTGTCGGCGAAATAATTCACTGTAGGTAATCCTTCCGTCAAGGCTTTGTTTTTAATATATTCACGCAGCATCTTATCGAAATTCTTTACAACCGAGTGATTAATCTCCTCTCTTGTGATGAACTGTCTGTCGTAGAATCTCAGACAATAATTTAGAAGCAGTTCAATGTTTGACACTATCAGTTCGCGAGTATGGATGTCTATCGGATGTTTTAGTTCTGTATCAATCATGTCAAGCACCTGCTTGAACACAATTACTTCCGATTCAGAAAGATGCAGCGCTTCGGTACTGCTGTAGGAGAAAAATTCATATCTGTGTATGTTTTTCCCAAGATTTGTGCGCCGCAGGAAGTCGGGATGAAACAGCAACCCCACACATTTCGGTCGGATGCTTAGGTCTGTTATTTCCACGGTAACGGTCTGTCCGGGCTCGAAAGAGGTCACTGTCTGTACGTCGAAATCATAAGGCGTGCGACCATAGGACAGGTTGCATCCTTTCGTTTCTTTCAGCCAAATGCCGTAAACTCCGTAGTGTACTTTGTTTTTCTCTGCTGCTGTATAGTTGATGCGATCGAGATGTAGCACAGTTACCAGTGGATGCAGTGTAGGCAGACCGTAATAGTCGTTCACTTGCTGTATACTGTCAAATCTTGTTTCTTTCATATGTAATATATATTATTGTGTGTTCAGTTGTATGTTGCAGCTTATCTTATACAAAGATACCTCCATTTATCCTATGCTCGAGCACCGTAATCGTTGTTTTTATTACCATAATTATGGATTTGTGCTGTTTTCGTATAATATCACATTTACCTTGCGTAATAAATCTTCATTAAATCCGAATCGGTCATTGTGCTGACACAAACATATGGGGATATGATTTTAAAACCTTTTTTTTCTTTGTGTTAATTGCTTATATTTAATTAAAACATACCTATTGGGTTAATAAGGTT